>JAPOPO010000421.1 GCA_026712885.1 Rhodospirillales bacterium
CGATGAAGCTCGCATTCTCGGTCACCTTTTCCTCTTCGATGCCAAGGTGATCGACGACGATCTTCTTGACGCGCGCGGCGATATCGTTATCGCTCATGTAACCTTCCCTCGTCGGACTGCGTGAACGGCTACGCCGGTCTCGACCGGCGGACAGCGGCCCCGTGCGGCTCCCGAATCGCGAACGGACCGTGCCGCGCGGACGGACGGACGCGGCGCTAGTAACACATTTTTCGGCGATACTCCATACGCTCGGAAGATGGTGCCGGTACGAGCGCCAATTCAAGCGTGAAGCCGGCCTGTGAGCCATGAGCGAAGCACCGAATTCACCGTCTCGTATCCGGCAATGAGCGATCAACAGACCGAATCGAGCGCCATTCCCGGACGCGGGCGGGTGCTCCTGGGCTCGGCCCTCGTGGCTGCCGCAGGCTTGATGTTTGCCCTCGCCGGCATGGGCATAAAGATGGCGGAGGAGAGCCTTTCCAGCTTCGAAGTGCTGTTCTGGCGCAACGTGCTCAGCCTCGCGATCCTCGCGCCCTGGGTCATCCGTCACTGGCCCCGGTCGATGCGCCCGGCGCATCGCGGGCTTATGGCGATGCGTGGGATCGCGTTGGTGGCGGCGCTGCTCTGCTACTACCACGCGGTCAGCGTGCTGCCGCTTGCCGAGGCGGTGCTGCTCAACTTCAGCTCGCCCATCTTCGTGCCCGTCTTGGGTTTTCTGCTGTTCCGATTCGCGCTGGACGGCAGGGTGCTGGCGGCGGTGCTGATCGGCTTCGCGGGCGTTGCCCTGATCCTCAAGCCGGGAACCGAGTTCTTCCAGTTCGCGGCCTTGATCGGGCTCGCGTCGGGCGTGCTCGGCGGCCTATCCGCCGTCGCGATCTGGCGCATGCCGGCAGACGAGAACCCGTTCCGCATCGCCGTCTACTTCGCGCTGATCGGCATTCTCGTCACGCTCACGCCGGTGCTGATGAACCCGACCGTGCCGCCAGCGGAGTCCTGGCCCGGCCTGATCATGCTGGGCGTGTTCTCGACCGCCGCCCACGTCCTCTTCGCAAAGGGCTGTCTGATCGCGCCGACCGACCGGGCCGGCACCTTCATCTATACGTCGGTGGTCTTCGCCGCCGTCTTCGGCTGGCTGTTCTGGGGCGAGGGCGTGGACTGGCTGATGGGCGCGGGCGCGGTGCTGATCGTCGTTGCCGGCGTGCTCGCTATCCGCGCCGGCAAGCCCGGCCGCAAGTTGTCAGCGTAGGTCCCTCGATGGCCGACCGGCGAACGCGCCAGGATCGGCGCGTCAAATCATCGCCATGCCGCCGTTGACGTGGAGCGTCTGTCCGGTGACGTAGCGGGCCTCCTCGCTCGCTAGGTAGACGCAGGCGGCGGCCACGTCGCTGCCCTCGCCGAAGCGCCCGGCCGGAATCGTGCTGAGCAAAGCCTCCTTCTGCGCGTCCGCCAGGGCATCGGTCATCGCCGTCTCGATGAAGCCGGGGGCGACGCAGTTGGCTGTGACGCCCCGCGCGGCCGTCTCGGCGGCGAGCGCCTTCACCATGCCCGCAAGCCCGGCCTTGGACGCCGCGTAGTTCGCCTGCCCGGCGTTCCCAGTGGTCCCCACCACCGAAGTGATAAAGATCAACCGTCCCCAGCGCTGGCGGATCATGCCGCGCAGGCAAGCGCGGGCGAGCACGAAACCGGCGCTGAGATTGACCTCCAGCACCTCCTGCCAGTCCTCGTCCTTCATGCGAAGCGCAAGACCGTCGCGGGTAATCCCGCCGCAATGGACCAGGACGGCAGGCGCGCCCAGCGCCTCCGTCGCCCGCTCGGGCAGCGCCGCGAGGGCACCGCGGTCTGCGAGATCGCACGGCACCGCGTGCGCCCCCTCCCCGAGCTTCGACGCGAGCGCCTCCAGCGCCTCCGCGCGCCGGCCCGAGAGCGCTACCGATGCCCCCTGGCGGTGCAAGGCCTCGGCGATGGCGCCGCCGATGCCGCCCGACGCCCCCGTCACCAACGCCGCCTTTCCCGACAGATCGAACATCCCTCGCCGCTCCTCGCTGCTACCGACTGCTGTGCCTAGTGTCATGATTCAGAAGTTTCTATTCAACTTTATCGTGGACGTTGAGTGTTCTCCGGCAGAAGCGGTCGATGGAGGCGAGGATATCGTCGGCGGACTTGGTCCAGCGGAACGGTCTGGGATCGCGGTTGCAGGCGTTGATGTATTGCTCGATGGCG
>JAPOPO010000422.1 GCA_026712885.1 Rhodospirillales bacterium
CGCCAGCGCCTCGCGGATCCCCAGAGGGACGGCGCCCGGGTGGCCCTCTTCGGCCGCAAGATCAAGCTCGCGGAGTCTCCCCTCGAGATGGTCCGCCACATGCGACGGGTGGTCGACGGAGAGCTCACGCCGGAGGAGGCCGTCCGGGAGTATCACGCCGCGATCCGGGTGGACGGGCTCGTGCCGGCCCGCTCACTCGACGAGGACCTCCGGATCACCGAGCCGGCGCTCCTGCCCGGGGTTTGAACGACACGAAACGACCGGAGACAGGGCGGAGGCACGACAGATGGCGGGGTGAAGAAGCGGCGTATCGACCTTCGGATCGTTCATCACCGACCACAACCTCGCCACCGACTCCTATCCGCCCCAGGGACAGGTGACCTACATCTCCCTCCGCCGGCTCCCGGGCTCCGCTCCGCATTATCGCGCCCGTTCCAGACCCCGGAGCGACCGGGTTCGGTTTGGCATGCGCTCCAGCGCGCTGGCGAACTGCGCCGCCGCTTCATCCGTGCGGCCCCGCGCCAGCAGGAACTCGCCGTACATCTCGTAGGCGGACTTCATCGGAAACGGCGCGCCTTGGGGGGCGTTCAGTTTTCCTTCGAGAACCGTCGCCTCCACGAGCAGAGCCTCGGCCGTGGCGTCCTCGCCCCGGGCCAGCGCCATCGCCGCCTCGAGCTCCCTTTCGTTCACCGCGGCAATGCTCGCCCGAAAGGCGGCGCGATAGGCGGTCGATTCATCCCCCAGCCAGCGCCGGCGCGCATCCCGGATGTTGGCCAATGCCGCTTCCGCCGCAGCCATGTTGCCCGTGTGAGCGCCACTCAGACCGGCTGCCAGTTGGAGCGCCGAATGATCCCGATCAGCAGCGGTGAGAGCGCCATGGTCGAACGCCGACCAGCGGTCCGTCTCCAGCGTGTGCCGCGCGAGTATCGCCATCATTCCGTAGCGCAGCGCCCAAGCGCTCGGGAACGTCTCCAGCGTCCGCATCGCCTCGTCGAGCGCCCATTGCGCCCGCTCCATGTCGCCGAGCTGGAACAGGCCGTAGTGCAACCACTGCAACGTGTGGGCCTCCTCCCGGCCGCGCTTGAGGCCCTTGCGCTCGATATGATCGAGCGCGGCCTTGTAGGCGACGTCGTTGGACGCCACCACCTCTTCCCACATCCCGAGCTGGACGAAGATGTGCGACGGCATGTGCAGGGCATGCGGCGCCCCGGGCGCGATCCGCGCGTACGCCTTCGCGGCGGGCAACGCCAGGATCGCGTGCTCCGGGTCGTCGAACGCGTGGACGATGTAGTGCGCGGCGCCCGGATGGTAGGGGCTGCGCGCGAACACCTGCATCGCGATGGCGCCGGCGCGCGCCTGCCGGCCGAACCCCTTGTCGCCGTGCCGCACGATGCCGAGCTGGGAGAGCGCATAGAGTGTCGCGATCTCGTCGTCTCCCGGGTGGGCTTCGTACAGCTGTCGCATGGCCTCGGAATAGGCGATGTCCCTGGCCAGCTTATCGCCTGAGCCGTAGAGGACGGCCGCCGCTTCCATGAGGCTTTCTTAGCGGCCCGTCCC
>JAPOPO010000425.1 GCA_026712885.1 Rhodospirillales bacterium
ATGCTACCGGCGACTCGCGCCGCAAATTGCGCGACTCCTGGCATCAGGAGGACTGGCGGCAATCGAGCTCGGTGCGGGGATGGCGGATGAAGTCCGGTCGTTGTTTGCCGCTTCCGGACTCTTAGAGATCGGTCGTCGTCGCGACCTTTCCGGAATTGAGCGCTGCGCGCTCTTTTCCCGCAGTACCGATGTCGGAATCAGGTCCCAAGGGGGAGATTTCTCGCCCGCAGAACACGCCGGCTCGCAAAAAAGAGGTTGCAAACTGCGCGATGATGGTTAGGGTTCGCGGGACTCGCGATCCTTGACCGGTAGACGGTCTCGCGGAGTTCCTCAGGGAAAGATGCTGGCAAGCGTGCCCGGACGCAACGCAGTCGGAGCGCGCCTCGTGGACGCCGGTTAGGTGAGAAGGCGATTGGTATGAAAGGTCCGAACAACAAGCGCCCGCGCGGGTATAGAGGCAACGGACGACGCCCCGGTTTTCAGGGGCGCGGCTCGACCTTCGAGAGCAATGGCCCCGAAGGAAAGATCCGCGGAACCGCGTTCCAGGTCATCGAGAAATACCAGGCCTTGGCGCAGGACGCGCTCTCGTCCGGGGACCGAATCGGCGCAGAAAATTTCTTCCAGCACGCCGAGCATTATTACCGTGTGGTTGCGGCCAATGGCTGGGATCAGCGGGGGCAACGCCCACACGGTCAACAGCCTCAACAGCCGCAGCAGGCTCAACAGCCGCAGCAACCTCAGCAGCGCGTCGAGCAAGAACAAAATTCGGGCGGAGCGCGAGAGGAGGCGGCAAGCGCCCAGCCTCAATCCCAGGCGCCGGCAGGCGATGAAGCGCCGGCAGACGCGGCCGAGAAGCACGCGCCCCAGGCCTCCTGATTGGGACAGTCCATACACCACCCCTTTCTCGCCATTTCGTTTCCCTGAGTCGCAGCGGGCGCGCATCGCGCGCTCGCACGCGCGCAAAGGACGTGGACGTGCCCGCCCTTGTTGCGCCGCCCCCGGACCCCATATAGGGAGCGGCTACGTGACAACCCGGCATCCGGCTGCGGGCCTTTCCTGAGGCCATGAGAGTGCGACGCGATTCGGCTCTCGTCAGCGGATGGCCAACGAGGGGTGGCACATGGATTTCGACAAGTTTACCGAGCGTTCGCGCGGGTTCGTGCAGGCGGCCCAGGGACTTGCGGCAACCCGCGGTCACCAGCGCTTTGCGCCTGAGCACTTGCTCAAGGTCCTGCTCGACGACGGAGAGGGCCTTGCCGCCAATCTCATCCGCACTGCCGGCGGAAGACCGGACGACGCTCTGGAGAAGACCGAGGCAGCGCTCGACGCCCTGCCCAGGGTCGAAGGTGACGGCGCTGGCCAGATCTACCTAGCGCCGGAGACCGCGCGCCTTTTCGACTCCGCTCTCGACATCGCGAAGAAGGCAGGCGACAGCTACGTCACCGCCGAGCGCCTGCTGCTCGCGCTTGCGCTTGCCAAGGGGACGCGCGCCGCGCGCATCCTGGCCGACGCCGGCGTCAGCCCGCAGACGCTGAATGCGGCCATCAACGACTTGCGCAAGGGAAGGACGGCAGACAGCGCCTCTGCCGAATCTGGCTACGACGCGCTCAAGAAGTATGCGCGTGACCTGACCGAGGCGGCGCGCGGCGGCACGGTCGATCCGGTGATCGGCCGGGATGAGGAAATCCGCCGCATCATGCAGGTCCTCTCGCGGCGCACGAAGAACAACCCCGTCATCATCGGCGAGCCGGGCGTCGGCAAGACGGCGATCGTGGAAGGCCTCGCCCAGCGTATCGTCAACGGCGACGTGCCGGAATCGCTGCGGGACAAGCGGCTGCTCGCCCTCGATCTCGGCGCCATGGTGGCCGGGGCCAAGTTTCGCGGTGAGTTCGAGGAGCGTCTGAAGGCCGTGCTGACCGAGGTCAACGCGGCAGCCGGCGAAATCGTGATGTTCATCGACGAGTTGCACACGCTGGTTGGCGCCGGCGCGGCCGAAGGAGGGATGGATGCCTCCAACATGCTCAAGCCCGCGCTTGCCCGAGGGGAGCTGCGCTGCGTCGGGGCAACCACCCTCGACGAGTACCGCAAGCATGTGGAAAAGGATGCGGCGTTGGCGCGGCGCTTCCAGCCCGTTTACGTGTCCGAACCCACCGTCGAGGACACGGTATCGATCCTGCGCGGGCTCAAGGAAAAGTACGAGGTGCATCACGGCGTTGCCATCACCGACAACGCTATCGTCGCGGCCTCTACGCTCTCCAACCGCTACATCACCGACCGCTTTCTTCCCGACAAGGCGATCGACCTCGTCGACGAAGCGGCGAGCAGGCTCCGCATGGAGATCGATTCCAAGCCCGAGGAGCTCGACGAGCTCGACCGGCGTATCATCCAGCTCAAGATCGAGCGCGAGGCGCTCAAGAAGGAAACCGACGAGCGCTCCCGCGACCGGCTCGACGCCCTCGGCGAGGAGCTCGCGGCGCTGGAAAAGCGCTCGGCCGACCAGACCGCCGTTTGGCGTGCCGAGAAGGAGCGGCTCGCTTGCGGACAGAAGATCAAGGAGCAGCTCGACGCCGCACGGAGCGCGCTCGAAGTCGCGCAGCGGAACGGCGACCTCGCCCGCGCAGGCGAGCTCGCTTACGGGGTCATTCCCGAGCTCGAACGGGAACTCGGCGCCCTGGAATCCGCCACGCACGAGCCGCTCCTCGACGAGGCGGTGAAGCCGTCCCACATTGCGGGCGTGGTCTCACGCTGGACCGGCATCCCGGTGGACAAGATGCTTGAGGGTGAGCGCGAGAAGCTGCTCCACATGGAGCACTCGCTGCGTGAGCGCGTGGTGGGGCAGGAGGAGGCGGTGGTCGCCGTCAGCAACGCTGTGCGCCGCGCCCGCGCCGGCCTGCAGGACGCGGACCGCCCGACTGGCTCGTTCCTGTTCCTAGGCCCTACCGGGGTGGGCAAGACGGAGCTGGTCAAGACGCTGGCCGCGTTCCTCTTCGACGACGAAGCGGCGATGATCCGCATCGACATGTCGGAGTACATGGAGAAGCACGCCGTCGCGCGCCTGATCGGAGCCCCGCCCGGCTATGTCGGCTACGACGAGGGCGGTGCGTTGACCGAGGCCGTACGCCGCCGCCCCTACCAGGTGATCCTGTTCGACGAGATCGAGAAGGCACATGGGGACGTTTTCAACGTGTTGCTTCAGGTGCTTGACGACGGGCGGCTCACCGATGGTCACGGGCGCACGGTCGACTTCCGCAACACCGTGATCATCATGACCTCCAACCTCGGCGGGGAGATCATGGCGGCGCAGCCGGAGGGCGAGGACTCGAGTGCGGTGCGCGAGCCCGTCATGGAGCTCGTGCGGACGCATTTTCGGCCGGAGTTCCTCAATCGGCTGGATGAGATCATCCTGTTCCACCGGCTGAGTCGCGCACATATGGGCGCCATCGTGAATATCCAGATTGCTCACCTCACTAGCCGGCTGGGCGAGCGCAAGATCGTGCTGGAGCTCGACGATTCGGCTCGTGCCTGGCTCGGCGAGGCCGGGTACGACGCGGCCTACGGGGCGCGTCCGCTGAAGCGCGTCATCCAGCGCAGCCTGCAGAACCCGCTGGCCCAGCTCATCGTCGCCGGCCGGCTCGGCGACGGCGAGACGGTGCGCATCTCGGCGGGTACGGACGGCTTGGTCATCGGCGGGCACGACGGCGATGCGCTCGCCAGCGCTGCGTAACGGCCCATCGGCAACGCTCGGACCCTCGCGCGTTCAGGCATAGGCATTGCGCGGCGCGTGTGCCGTTGCAAATCGTGATCGCGGCGAGTGGTTCGGACTAACGGTTGGCGAGTTGCCTGACCGTCGGTACCTCGGCGAGCAGGATGGTTATCTTCTGAACCTGCTCCTGGAACGCGGCCAGCTCACGGCCTCCCAGTTTGCGGCCGGAGGGCAGCTTGAGAGTCATCGGGTTGATCCGCTTGTTGCCCACCATCACCTCGTAGTGAAGGTGCGGCCCGGTCGACATTCCGGTGGAGCCGACATACGCGATGACTTGCCCCTGGCGCACCCGCTTACCCCTCTTCATGCCTTTCGCGTAGCCGTTGAGGTGGGCATAACCGGTGCTGTAGGTGCCGTTGTGGCGAATTCGGATGTATTTGCCGAAGTTGCCGTGGCGGCCGATCATGGTGATCGTGCCGTCGCCTCCGGCGTAGATCGGCGTGCCAATCGGCGCGGCGAAGTCGACCCCCAAGTGTTTCTTGTTGAAGCCGAGGATCGGGTGCTTGCGCATGCCGTAGCCCGACGAAAGCCGGGCGCCGTTGATCGGCGTGCGCATCAGGGCCTTGCGCACGCTCGCACCCGCACCGTCGAGATAGTCCGCCGGCCCCTCGTCGGGCTCGTAGCGGAATAGCTCGACCTCGCGCTCGCCGACCTCGAGCTTCGCGTAGAGGATGGGACCGTTCTCCACGAACTCGCCGGCCCTGTTGAACACCGCCTCGTAAAGGACCTCGAAGCGGTTGCCGCGCTGAATCTCGTGCTGGAAGTCCACGTCGAAGCTGAAGATATGCACCATCTCCATGAGGACCTGGTTCGGCATTCCCGCGGCGCGCGCCGAGAGGTAGAGACTGGAATCGATCGTCCCCGCCGTCCGTTGCAGAACGCGGTCAAGCGGCCGGTCCACCACGCTCGGCAGGAAGATGCCGTCCTCGCTGCGGGTGACCACGACGTCGCGGTCCGCCGCCACATCGAGGGCGAGCGCAGCGAGCCTCGGAGCGCCGTTCGACCCGTTCTCCGGATCGAACGCGAGGGAGAGTGTCTGGCCGACCCGCAGCTTGCGCGGATTGTGGATCTTCCGGAAGGCGACGATTGCGGCCTCGGTCTCCGCGCGCGAGCCGCCGGCCCGAGTCAGCGCGGCCGATAGCGTGTCGCCGCTGCGAATGACCACCGCCTTGCGCACCAAGCCGTCGTCTTCGTCGAGCGGGGTGCCGGCGAAGTCGCTGAAGGAGCCGTTGACGGTGTCCTTGATGACCTTGATGACGGGAAGGGCAGTACCGTTGACGGTGCCGCTATTGGGGTCCGCAGCACCTTGCGGCTCGGGCCCGGGAGAGACGGTGGCGATCGGAGCGGCGGCGGCCACGAAAGCGCCGTTCATCACCTGGCCTCGTTCGGCCACGCCCGGCCGGTCACGATGCCGTTTTTCGTCCGGCGGCGTCGCAGCCACAGTGACACGCGAGAGCGGGGCTGCCATGAGGCCGAGCCGATCGACTTCCGCCCCGTCGAAGTAGCCGCTCGCGACGCGGCTCACCTTGACGTAGCGATCGTCGCCAACCTTGAGCGCCACGGTCTTGAGTGTGTCCGCGCCCGTCTCGTCGATACCGGTCACCAGGGTAATTTCCTGCCCGACGCGAAGCCGTCTCAGGTTGAACAGCTTGCGGGCCGCCTGAATGGCCCGGTCCGCCTCCGCGCGGTCGATCCCGTGCCGCCTCAGGATGGCCATGAGCGTATCGCCCGATTTCACCGCAATCTGTGTCGCGGACGGCGGCATGGCGTCGGGCTCGCGCGGCGCCGCGGCGGCGGGCTGCGGCGGGTCGTCGGTCGGCCGCGCGATCGGCACGGGGCCGGAGACGGCAAGGTCTGCCTCAGTGACGCTCGCGACGGCGCGTGGTTGGGCGGGTCGCGGCTCCTTCGTGATGCGGCTGGAGAAACGCCCCTTCTCCCCGCGCTCCACGAGGATGCGCCGTCCTTTCGGCAGTTCGATGTCGAGCCAAGCGATGCGCGGCTCGAACCCGTCCACCGGCTTCTTGGTCACACGCACGGTAACGCCGGCAGGGAGGCGCCGCGGGTTGAACACGCGCCGCAAGCTCTGCACCAGGGCATCCGCCTCGGGCCTGCGCACGTCCGCGTCGAGGAGCAGATCCATCAGCGTGCTGCCCGATCGCAGGGTGCGGCTCAGCTCGACAAGCTCAGTCTCGACGGTGTGCTGCGGGCCGTCGTAGGTCGGGACCTCGGCACTTGGCTGATCCGTGCTCGCCGGGTCGGTCTCGACCGTCTCGGGGGCCGGCTTCTGCGGCGGCTCGGCCTCCTCTGCCGCAGGCGTAGTGGCCACCGCAAGCCGCGCGGTGCGGAGCGCGTCGGCCTTGGTGCGGCGTGCGGTGAAACCCCCGCCATCGGTGCGGATGACCGCGACTGCGCTTCCGTCGTCGAGGTGAAGCGCGATGCCGCGCAGATGGGCGTCGCCATCCCCGCCCCGCTCCGCTGCGATCGTAATGTCCTGTCCCGGCATCAGGTCGCGCGGGTCGAACTCCGTCCGCAGAGCGCGGACAACGGCATCCCTGGTCGGGTCGTCGACACCGTGGCGGCGGAGAATGCCCATCACCGTCTCGTCGCGCTGCACGGTCACCGTGCGGCCGTCGCGATCGAACGCGACCTCAGAGAGCGGGATCGGACGGGTGAGGGGCATCGTGGTACGGCGCGCGCCGTAGCCGTCCTTTGCCGTGCGGGTCGCCTCGACGTACCGGCCGGGTCTCGTTTCGACGCTGACCGCGACCGGGATGCGACCGCGCTCGCCGTCCACACTGAACAGGAGCCGCACCTCACGGCCAACCGACATGCGCCGAAGATCCGTCCTTTTCTGGATTGCCTTGATGATTCTGTCGGCTTCGACGGCGCGCACGCCGGACCGTTCCAGCAGGACGGACAGGCTATCGCCGCTCCCAACGCGGAGGGTCTCCAGTTCGGTTTCGACCTCTGCCGCCGCGATCGCCGTTTGCATCGGCGCAGCCAGGGTCACGCAAACCGCCGCGACCAGTGCGAGTGCCGCAATGCGGCCTATCCAACGGCAAGATCGGCGATCCATACCCCGAATCAGTCCCATTGCTACGCGCGCGCTCGTCGATTCGTCAGTCAGAACCAGCAGACGACCACCGACCCTGATGGTACGGAGGCGCTCTGTCAATCACGGTGTGAACGAACCCAGCCGGAATTGACGTGCATTCCGGCATGAATTTGCTCCGTCGGCGCCCCCCGCCGGCCTTCCAGCGACCCTAGCGGCGACTGTGAGCGCCCGAGCGACGGTCGGTCCCTGCCGCTGCCGTTCTTAATCGTGCAATCTCGTCCTTGACCTTGAGTTTGCGTCGCTTCAGGTGGGTTAAAGACAGTCCGTCGGGCGCCGGCCGTCCGGCCTCTTCCTGGATAGCCCGTTCGAGTCCAGCGTGTCTCGCAGCAAGTGTAGCGAGATAGTCGTCGACCCCAATTTCGTAGGCCAGCGTGGCAGGGTCGAGCCGCGAGTACATCAGTTAGTGGATCTCACTGGGACGGTCTCGTTGAAGCACTCTGCGAGGTGAGTTGGAAGCAACTTCGAATCTGGCATGAGTATGTCATATCGCGCGCCTAGCCGCCACGCCGTATCACGGGGGATGGCAGTGAGTTGCCAAGCCCGCTCGTCTACGCATCACAATACGCGTTTTGATATATTCAATTCGATCATTCTCGTGTGAAAGGGAAGGCGGTGACGGCGTGCCGAACCGGGATCGGGCGCGGAAACGAGTGCTGAAAGAAGGGTGGTCCGGGGCATGACGGGTGATCGGTTGCCAACGAGCGCGGCTCCCCGACGGGCGCGTTGAGCCTCTCGGCATCGCTCGCAGCGGGCGCCGCGAGCGTCGTGGCCGCGACGGTGTTGACCGGTCTCGCGCGTGCGCTACTCCGGTACCACGGCATCGTGGATCGGCCCAACGAGCGTTCGAGCCACCGGGTCGCAGTGCCGCGCGGCGGCGGAATCGCCGTCATCGGCGTCCTGCTCGCCGCATGGCTCGCGCTTTGGCTCGCGGGCGCCTGCGCAAGCTGCGGGGCGCTTTTCTGGATTGCGCTCGCCGGCGCGCTCGGGCTCGCCGCCCTCTCCTGGCTCGACGATGTGCGCGGCGGCCTCTCGGTCTTCCTGAGGCTTGCAGTGCAGGTTCTGGCGGTTGGGGCCGGCATCGTCTCGCTTCCCGGCGATGGTCTCATTCTCCAGGGGACCGTTCCGGCCATCGTTGATCACGCGCTCGCGGCGGCGGCCTGGCTCTGGTTCGTGAACTTGTTCAACTTCATGGACGGCATCGACGGGCTCAGCGGCGTCGAGGGGGCGAGCCTCGGACTCGGCGCGTTTCTGCTGGCCCTGCTGGGTGCCGCACCGGCCGGACTCGGGCCGCTCGGGCTGGCGCTTGCCGGCGTCTCGCTCGGCTTTCTGCTTTGGAATTGGCATCCCGCCAGGATCTTTCTCGGCGACGTGGGGAGCGTTCCGCTCGGCTACCTGGCCGGTTGGCTCATGCTGGCGCTGGCGGCGGCGGGCGCTTGGCAGGCAGCGCTGCTGCTGCCGGCCTATTATCTGGCGGATGCGACAATTACGCTGGTTGGCCGTCTGCTGCGCGGCCGGCGCGTGTGGCAGGCGCATCGCGAGCACTTCTACCAGCGTGTGGTAGTGGCTGGCTGGAGCCACCAGCGCACGGCCGCACTGATCGCCGGCCACAATCTGCTGCTGGTGGGGCTTGCGGTCGCCTCCCAGCAAGGTTGGGCTGCTGCCACGGCGGCACTCGCAGCGGGGGCGCTGCTCGTCGCGACGCTGCTATGGTATCTTCACGCCGCCGCGCGGGCATCGTGCGGCGCATCGACATCGGCGTGACATACGGCGCATCCGGACAGCCTTGATCCTCAAACGCGCGTATCTGGTGGCGGCTCACGACGTGGCCATGGCCGGCGCGTCGTTCGTGCTTGCCCTGCTGGACCGTTACGGCTTCGGCGGCCTGTTTCGG
Source organism: Rhodospirillales bacterium (assembly GCA_026712885.1). Lineage (GTDB taxonomy): Bacteria > Pseudomonadota > Alphaproteobacteria > UBA828 > UBA828 > WTGU01. Next base: position 8,770 of record JAPOPO010000425.1, read on the forward strand.
CGCGACGCCGGCGTCGAGCGCAACATCGACGTGGGGCCGACTCGCCTCGAAGACCTGCTCGGCCGCCCACAGGCTACGCCCGACCGCGCCGCCATGCGCGCCCTGGTCAACGGCCGGCGGGTCTGCATTACTGGCGCTGGCGGCACCATCGGCGCCGAGCTCGCGCGGCAGATCGCCGACGATGGGCCCGCGCACCTCACCCTGATCGACAACTCCGAATACAACCTCTACCGGATCGATCTCGAGCTTGAGGAGGCGCATCGCAACCTCTCGCGCAGCACGGTGCTGGGCGACGTGCGCGACCCTGGCAGCGTCGCTGCGACCTTCTCCAGCACACGCCCGGAACTGGTGTTCCATGCGGCGGCGCTCAAGCACGTGCACATGGTCGAGGCCAATCCCAACGAGGGCGTGCTCACCAATGCCGTGGGCACCCGCAATGTCGCCGATGCCTGCATCGTCTTCGGTGTCCGGTTAATGGTGCTGGTCTCGACCGACAAGTCGGTCGACCCTACCAGCGTCATGGGCGCGACGAAGCGCATCGCCGAGAGCTATTGCCAAGCGCTCGCTGACGCGCCGGCGGCCGGGAGCTTGCGGCTGGTGACGGTGCGCTTCGGCAATGTGATCGGCTCCTCCGGCTCGGTGGTGCCGCGCTTCCAGCGTCAGATCGCCACCGGCGGGCCGGTGACCGTCACCGACCCCGATGCCGCGCGCTACTTCATGACGACGCGGGAAGCGGTACAGCTTCTGCTTCAGGCATCGGCGCTCGGAGCGAAGGAGGAGGGCGGCGGCATCTACGCGCTCGACATGGGCAAGCCCATCAAGATTGCCGATCTGGCGCGGCAGATGATCGGGCTCGCCGGCCTTGTGCCAGACAGGGATATCGAGATCGTCTTCACCGGGCTGCGCCCGGGCGAAAAAAAGGCCGAGAGCCTGTTCCACCCGGGCGAACCCATGCTGGTGACCGAGACCCCGGGCATATTCAAGGCGCGGTCGCGCTCCGCCGATGTCGCTCTCATGCGGCGACGGCTGGACCAGCTCGCGGGCGCCGCACGCGACCGGCGCACGGCAGATGCGCTAGCCTTGATGGCGGCGCTGGTGCCCGAGTATGAGCCGAGCGACGGCGCTCTCTCGGCCGTCCCGGCGACTGCCGAAATCGCGCTATAGCCGGACACGACGCCGCATCAGGGAGTAGCTCAATGTCCGAAACGCCAGGCCGGCCCATCGCGCGCGCGCTCGTCTCGGTCTCCGACAAGACCGGCCTCGAGGCGTTTGCGTCCACGCTTTCGCGCCTTGGCGTCGCCATCCTGTCCACCGGCGGCACGGCGCGGGTCTTGCGGGAGGCGGGCATTGCGGTGACCGATGTCTCGGACCACACGGGCTTTCCCGAGATCATGGACGGCCGGGTCAAGACGCTGCATCCAGCGATCCACGGCGGAATTCTTGCCCGCAGGGGCGACGCCGGCCACCGTGCGGCGCTGGAGGCGCACGATATCGCCGGTATCGACCTGGTCGTGGTCAACCTCTATCCCTTCGAGGAGGCGGTGCGCGCTGATGCCGCGCTCGACACCTGTATTGAGACTATCGACATCGGCGGTCCGGCGATGATCCGCGCTGCGGCCAAGAACCACGAGGACGTGACGGTGGTGGTCCAGCCCTCCGATTACGAGGCGGTGATGGAGGAGATGGAGGCCCTCGGCGGCGCCACGAGCCTCACCCTACGCCGGCGGCTGGCGGCGACGGCATTCGCGCGCACGGCCAACTACGACGCCGCCATCGCCCGCCGTCTCACGGCCGAGGCGGAGGAGGACCTCCTGCCTGCCCGCTTCGTGTTCGGTGGCTCTCGAAGCAGGCTCCTGCGCTACGGCGAGAATCCGCATCAGACCGCAGCTCTCTACGTGGATCCCACCGCGCCGCCCGGCGTTGCCCGGGCCGCGCTGATCCAGGGCAAGGAGCCAAGCTACAACAACCTGGCCGATGCCGACGCGGCCTTTGGACTGGTGCGCGAGTTTGACCAGCCCGCGATCGCCATCATCAAACACGGCAACCCTTGCGGTGTCGGCCTCGGCGGCTCCCTCGCCGCAGCATACGAGAAGGCCAAGACCTGCGATCCGGTGAGTGCCTTCGGTGGCGTGGTCGCGGCCAACCGGCCGCTCGACGGAGCGACGGCGCGCGCCATCGCTGGCCTCTTCACCGAGGTCGTGATCGCCCCTGAGGCTGCAGAGGAGGCGCGCGCTGCGCTCGCTGCCAAGGCCGATCTGCGACTCCTCCTGACCGGCGCGACAGCCAACGATGGGGGCGAGCGGCTCATGGTCCACACCCTCGACGACGGCTTCCTGGTGCAGACGCAGGATACGGCGCGGGTGACGGCGGAGGCGCTCAAGACTGTGACCAAGCGCGCACCCACTAATCAGGAACTGGCGGACCTCCTGTTCGCGTTCACGGTCGCCAAGCACGTGAAGTCGAACGCCATCGTCTACGCCAAGGACAGCGCAACCGTCGGGATCGGCGCAGGCCAGATGAGCCGCGTCGATTCCTCCCGGATCGCGGCGCAGAAGGCGGCTGACGCGTCCGCCGCCGCCGGCGAGGCCCGGTCGCGCGCGGAAGGCTGCGTGGTCGCCTCCGATGCGTTCTTTCCCTTTGCGGACGGGCTCTTGGCTGCTGCCGCAGCCGGCGCCACCGCGGTGATTCAGCCGGGCGGCTCCAAACGGGACGACGAAGTAATCGCGGCGGCGGACGAGCAGGGTCTTGCCATGGTCTTCACCGGCCTCCGCCACTTTCGCCATTAAGGGGCACGCCGATGATCGTCGTCTTCGGCTCGATCAACGTTGATCTCCTGTTCAGTGTCGATGCCCTGCCGCGTGCGGGCGAGACGGTGCTCTGCCCGGGCCACCGGGCCGCGGCCGGCGGCAAGGGACTAAACCAGGCCGTGGCCGCGGCGCGGGCCGCCACGGATCCAGCGGCCTCCGTGCAGATGGTGGGCCGCGTCGGCCCAGACGGCTTCGCCCTGCTCGCGCTTCAAGCCCTGAAGGACGCCGGAGTCGGGACCGAGGCGATCACCGAAAGTGCACTGCCGACCGGCTGCGCCGCGGTAATCGTGGACCGTGTGGGCGAGAACCAGATCACCGTGGCGAGTGGCGCAAACACGGACCTGCCGCCGGAGGCGCTGCTGGAAGACTGGCTGGGGCCTGAGACGGTGCTCGTTCTGCAGATGGAGGTCCCGCTGGAGTCGAACTGGACGGTGGTCGAACGGGCCAAGTCGCGCGGCGCCCGCGTCGTGCTCAATCTGGCCCCGGCCAAGCCGGTGCCGGCCGAACTGCTTCCCGCCTTCGACCTTGTGGTGTTCAACGAAGTCGAGGCAGAGATGCTCGCCCGAGCGCGAGCGCTCGATGCTGCAGCCGGCGAGGAGGCGGCTCGCGCCATCGCTGCCCGCTATGGCGTGACCACAGTGGTGAGCCTGGGCAGCGCCGGCGCCGGCGCCTTCACATCCGATGAGGCCTGGCGCTGCGGCGCGCTCGCGATCGAGCCTATAGACACGGTGGGGGCGGGCGATGCCTTCGTCGCGGGCCTCGCGCTCGGGCTCGAAGCGGGGGCGACGCTGCCCGCGATGCTGCACCGGGCGAGCGTCATGGGCGGCCTCGCCTGCCTGGGCGAGGGCGCCGCGCCGGCGATGCCGTCAGCAGCAGAGATCGAGGCGCGGCTCGGCGACCTTCCGTCCGCGCAGTCTATGGCGCTATGACGCTGCTGCCTCGGCGGCGCGGTCCGGAAACAGCGTCAGCAGGCCCTTCTCCGAGGCGTCACACACCCCGCGATCGGTGATGAGCGCGGTCACGAGCCGCGCTGGGGTCACGTCGAAGGCGTAGTTGGCCGCGCGGCTGCCGGCGGGCGTGAGCGCCACTTTCGTCTCCTGCCCGCTCTCGTCGCGTCCGGTGATAGTCAGCACCTCGTCCTCGTCCCGCTGCTCGATGGGGGTCTCGGCGCCATCCGCCAAGGACCAGTCGATGGACGGATGGGGCAGTGCGACGTAAAAGGGGACGTCATTGTCGCTGGCGGCCAACGCCTTCAAATACGTGCCAATCTTGTTGCAGACATCGCCACGGGCCGTCGTGCGGTCGGTGCCAGTGATGCAGAGGTCGACCATGCCGCACTGCATCAGGTGGCCGCCAGCGTTGTCCACGATCACCGTGTGCGGCACCCCGTGGCGCGCCAGCTCCCACGCGGTGAGCGCGGCGCCCTGATTGCGCGGCCTGGTCTCGTCGACCCAGACATGGACCGGAATGCCCTTGTCATAGGCCATGTAGAGCGGTGCCAGCGCCGTGCCCCAGTCGACCGTGGCGAGCCAGCCGGCGTTGCAGTGGGTGAGCACGTTGACCGTGCCGTCCTTGCTTTCTGCCGCCTCTTCCACCAGCACGAGGCCGTTCTCCCCGATCGCCCGGTTGATGGCGACGTCCTCGTCGCAGATCTCCGCCGCCCGCCGGTAAGCGACAGCGACGCGCTCTTCGACTGCCAAGGGCCGGAGCCGGCGACCAAGATCCTCCAGTGCCCAGCGCAAGTTGGCCGCCGTTGGCCGGGTCCCGGCCAGGAGCATGATCGCGTTCTCCAAATTCGCATTACTTGGATCTTCGGCGAGAGCGAGGGCGACGCCGTAGGCCGCTGTTGCGCCGATCAGCGGCGCGCCGCGCACCACCATCGTGCTGATGGCGTGCGCCGCTTCCTCGACCGTGCGGAGCTTGCGCGTCCCGAATTTGTGAGGAAGGCGCGTCTGGTCAATGACGACGACCGTGCTGCCGTCGTCGTCCAGCCAAATGCTGCGATAGAGCTGACCGTCAATCTTCATGAGCCACCGCCCACCTTCGTCATCATGTCGTAGCGCACCCGATCATGGGCTTCCACCGGGTCTACACCCTGGCGTACGGCCTCGATTATACCGTCCTCGATGTTCTTGAAGAGTGTCGCGTGCTCCAGCACCTCGGTCGCCCGCGTCATGGGGACGACGCAGACCCCGTTCTCGTCGGCGACGATGATGTCGCCGGGATCGACCGAGACGCCGCCCAAACGCACGGGGATGCCGTAACCGGCGCAGGCGCAACGGTTGCGGATCGACTGCTGGATGAAGCCCCGGCCATAGACCGGCAAGTTCAGCGCCTTGTATTCGTCGATGTCGCGGGTAACGCCGTCGATTACGGTGCCGACGAGGCCGAAGTGCCGGGTTGTGAAGCCGGCAACGCCGCCATAGCTGTTCACGTCCATGCGACCGCCCTGGTCGATCACGAGAACGTCGCCGGGATTGCCCAGTTTGACCGCCTCCAGGGTGCCGAGGACCGGCGATTCCTCCGCCTCGCCCACCGGCACCAGCTTCAGCGTTGCGGCAGGGCCCGCAATCTTGGCGCAGCTGTCCCAGAGCGGGCCGATGCCGTGCGGCGCGCCGGCAATCCCGGCCCGATCGAGCCCGTCGGACACGTTGGCGGTGGAAAGCCTTCGGTAACCCTCGACCAGCTCCTTGAGGTCGGCGTCAGTCATGGTTGCTCCCACTACGGATCCTGCGGCGTGTCGAAGCCGGTCTCCTTGGCCCGGACCAGCGCAGAGACGAGTGTGTTGTAGGGCGCTTCCAAACCGAACGCCAGAGCCTCCGGCGGGATCGCGCCGTTGATCGCGTCGATCTCCGAGCGGCGGCCGGCGAGGTGGTCAAGCAGCATCGAGGGGCGCGCGCCGGGGATTTTGGCGCCGAAGTCGTGCACGTAGGCGACCGGGTCATCGAAGTCGAGGCGGATGCCCTTGGCGCAGGCGACCCGATAGGCCTCCGTGGCGCAGCCGGAGGCAATGGGCCAGGCGTCGGCATCCGCCATGATTTCGCCCACTGTCAGCCCCGTCAGCGTCGCCGTGCCGCTGTAGCAGACGTTGCAGATGAGCTTCTCCCAGACGAGCTGGTCGATATCGTCGAAGCACTTGACCCTGAAGCCGGACTCCCGCCAGAGCGCGGCGATGCGTTCGAGCCTCGGCGTCACCGCGCCGTGCGCTTCGCCGAGCCGCACCAGCTCCATGCCGTTGTGGTGCGCGTGACCCGGCGCCACGATCGAGGCACCGAAGCCCCCGACCACGCCGACGATCACGCGCTGCTCGCCCAGGATGTGGGCGACCTTGGCGGCACTGCCGAGGCCGTTCTGGATGGTCAGCACTGCGGTCTCGGGGCCGAGCAGGGCGCGGGCGCCGGTTGCGGCGGCCTCCACCTGCGGTGCCTTGGTCGCGACGATGACGAGGTCGCAGGGGCCGACAGTCGCGGGGTCCGTCGTGGCGCCGAGCGCCACCGTGCGATCGCCGCTCGCGCCTTCGAGCCGGAGCCCTTTGGCGGCGATCGCATCGACATGCGCCTGCCAGGTATCGATCGCCCAGACCTCGTTGCCGGCATCGGCCATGAGCGCCGCATAGACGCAGCCCATGGCCCCGGCGCCGACGATTCCGATCTTCATGGCTCGATGCTCCGTTGGTGGATACTGCGAAAGGGAGGGTTCAGGCCGGGCCGATGCGCGCGCCGTGCTCTTCGCACGATGCTTCGGCGAGCGCGACGAAGGGCTCGGTCACGTCATCCGGCGCAGGCAGCTTGCTCGCATCTTCGCCTGGATAGGCGCGGCGGCGCAGCTCGGTCGCCACCGGGCCGGGATCGAGCAGGTTGACCCGGAGCGCGCTGCGCCGGGTTTCCGCCGCGTAGCAGCGGACCAGCGCTTCCAAGCCCGCCTTGCTCGCCGCATAAGGGCCCCAGAATGCGGGCGTGTTCTCAGCAGCGGCGGCGGTGACGAAGATCGCCCGGCCCGCGGGCGAGGCGCGCAGGAGCGGGTCCAAGCTGCGGATCAGGCGCCAGTTGGCGCCGAGGTTGAGCGCGAGCGTCTGTTCCCAGTCCTCGGGCGCGTAGTGCCCCACCGGGCTCAGCTGCCCCAACGTGCCGGCGTTGGCGACGAGGATATCGAGGCGGCCGAAGCGCTCGGCCAGCGCGCCGCCCAGCCGGTCGATCTGCTCGCCGTCGCGCAGATCCATCGGCACCAGAGTCGCGGGCTCGTCCGATGCGCGCTGCACGGCGTCGTCCACTTCCTCCAGCCCGCCCGTGGTGCGGGCGACGAGGACGAGCCTGGCGCCCTCGGCGGCGAAGCGGCGGGCGACGGCTGCGCCCATGCCGCGCGAGGCACCCGTCACGAGCGCGAACCCGCCCTCCAGGCGCGGCGGCGCCCCCGCGGCGCCCCCCCCGAATCCGCCCGCCGGGGGGGCGGCGCCGGCGGCGCGCCCCCCCCCTGTTTGGGAAAGGGGGGCGGGGAGGCGCGGGGGAGGAGGGGGGGCGCGGGGGGCGGCGGGGCCGGGGCGCCGC
>JAPOPO010000426.1 GCA_026712885.1 Rhodospirillales bacterium
TCGAGCGACTCGATCCGGCGCGCACCGCGGCGGTCTATATCGACATGCAGGTCACCTTCCTCGCGCCGGGGGCGCCGGTGGAGGTGCCGATGGCGCGCGCCATCGTGCCGCAGATCAACGGCCTCAACGCGCGGCTCAGAGCGCTCGGCGTCCCCATCTACTGGGTCGCCCACGCCAATACGAGCCGCTATGGGGCATCCGATTGGCCGGGCTTCTTCGAGCATTTCGTCTCGGACGACGCGCGGGAGCGTACCATCGCCGGCCTCGCCCCCGGTGCCGATGGCCAACAGCTCTGGCCGGAGCTGGAGGTCGCGGACGACGACACGGTGCTCTTCAAGAACCGCTACAGCGCGCTGATCGCGGGCTCCTCGTCGCTGGAGACGATGGTGCGGGGGCGCAGCATCGACACGCTTCTGATCGGCGGCACCAAGACCGACGTCTGCTGCGAATCGACCGCGCGCGACGCCATGATGCTGGACTTCAAGACCGTGATGCTCGCCGATTGCTGCGCCGCGCTCTCCGACGAAGAGCACCGCAACGCGCTGGAAACCATCATCCAGCAATTCGGCGACGTAATGACCGCCGAAGAGGCGCTTTCCGCCCTCGAAACCCGGTAGAGCCGCTGCCCTCTCCAGTTCTCTCCGCAGTGAACGCCGCGACACGTGAGGTTGCACCGGGCACGACGATCTCACATATTTCTATCGATGCCCTTAGGCGCTCGTGCGCGATTCGGGCATCGGCATGGAGGCGGGAGAGTCGATCTTCTGGAAAGGTGCGGTTGGACAATGGGTCATCTTCCAATTTCGATAGACCCCGCCTGTATCGTTCTGGCCGCTCGGGTGGCGCCATCGTGAGCGCGCAGAAAAACATTCTGATCGTCGACGACGACCAGGCGTTACGCCAGTCTCTCGCCGAGCAGCTGCATATGTACGAGGAATTCTCGGCGAGCGAGGCAGGGACCGGGCGCGCGGCTCTCGATGCCGTCAAGACCGGCCGCTTCGACCTCATCCTGCTGGATCTCGGCCTGCCCGATGTGGACGGCCGGGAGCTCTGCAAGCTCATGCGACGGAGCGGAATTGCGGTGCCGATCATCATGTTGACCGCTGCCGACAGCGAGGCGGACACCATCCTCGGCCTCGATTCGGGCGCCAACGACTACGTCACCAAGCCCTTCCGCCTCGGTGCTCTGCTCGCGCGCATCCGCGCTCAGCTGCGCCAGCACGAGCACAGCGAGGACGCGACCTTCACCATCGGCGAGTTCACCTTCAAGCCCGCGTCGAAGCTCCTGCTCCGGCCCGACGGCAAGGGAAAGATTCGCCTGACGGAGAAGGAAGCCGCGATCCTCAAGTACCTCTATCGCGCGCGCGACCGGGTGATCGCCCGGGACGTGCTGCTGAGCGAGGTGTGGGGCTACAACGCCAACGTCGCGACCCACACGCTGGAGACCCACATCTACCGGCTGCGCCAGAAGATCGAGGCCGAGCCCTCCGACCCCCGCCTGCTGATCACCGAGGGTGGCGGCTACCGCCTTGTAGCGTAGCGGTCACGCCGCCGGCGGAGCGGCAACCGTCAATCGACGAGAAAGTCCTTGAGCGCATCGAGGGTCGCGTCCGGCTCTTCGTCGAGCATGATGTGGCCGGCTTGCGGGATCACCACCGTAGTCGAATCGGCCAGCATCCCGGCAAGCGCATGGCCGCGCTTCGCCGGCGTCATCAGGTCGCGCGCGCCGATCACCACGAGTGTGGGGCAGGCAACGGCCGCAGCGGCGGCTTCACCGCCTTCGTAGGCATTGGTCGCGACCAGGTCGTTGTGCAGCACACCGGGGGCGGCACGCTCCAGAGTGCGCAACCCACCGCCGGTCATCCAGATTCCCGGCATCTTGTGGACGCCGTAGTGTGCGCGCCGGCCATAGCCCCAGCCGGTGAGCAGCTCCAGGGCGTGGTGATCGTCTTCGGCCGACCGGCTCAGCAACAAATCGTTGACCGGGATCGCGGGCGCGGCGCCGAGCAGCGCGAGCTTGCGCACCCGTGCGCCGTGGCGCGCCGCTGCATCCATCGCGACCAGGGCGCCCATGCTGTGGCCGACGAGATTTGCCTCGCCAACCTCCACCGCGTCCATGAGCGCGACGAGCCAGTCCGCCATCGCCGGGATCGAGGGGCGCGGCGGTCCCTCCGAGCGGCCGTGACCGGGCAAGTCGACCGCCAGCACGCTGCCGCCGTTCCAGGCGAAATAGCGCGCCTGCAGCTTCCACACCGTGTGATCGAAGGCGGCGCCGTGCACGAACACGGTCACCGGCAGACTCGGATCGAATGCCCGGCCGCCGGTAGCGGCGAAGGCTGTTGCGCCGTCGACCTTGATATCCACGGCTAGCGGCCCTTCGCGGCCCGCGCGGCCGCGCGGAGGCCGCGTTCGAGATCGGCGATCAGGTCCTCCGGGTCCTCCAGCCCGATCGAGAGCCGCACCATGTCCTCGCCCACTCCTGCGGCTTCCAGTGCCGCGGCGTCCATCTGCTGATGGGTGGTGCTGGCGGGATGAATCACGAGGCTCTTGGCGTCGCCGACGTTGGCGAGGTGCGAGAGCAGCTCCACCGCCTCGATGAAGGCCCGCCCCGCCTCCCGGCCGCCCTTCACGCCGAAGCAGAAGATGGCGCCCGAGCCCGCCGGCAGCAGGGTCTTCGCGCGCTCGTGATCGGGGTGCGACGGAAGCTCGGGATAGCTCACCCATGAGACGGCATCGTGCCCGTCGAGAAAGGCCACGATCTTGCGCGCATTCTCGACATGGCGCGCCATGCGGACCGGCAGGCTCTCCACTCCCTGGAGGATGTGGAAGGCGTTGGTGGGGCTCATGCACGCCCCGAAATCCCGCAGGCCCTCGGCCCTCGCGCGCGCGATGAAGGCCGCCGGCCCGAACTCCTCGGCGAAGTCGATACCGTGATAGCCGAGATAGGGCTCGGTCAGCGTCGGGAACTTGCCCGAGGCCTCCCAGTCGAAGGTGCCGGCGTCGACGATGACACCGCCGATGGCGACCCCGTGTCCCCCCA
>JAPOPO010000364.1 GCA_026712885.1 Rhodospirillales bacterium
CGGGTGATGAAGAACGTGACCGGCTACGACCTCTGCAAGCTGATGGCGGGCTCGCACGGCACGCTCGGCGTCATGAGCGAGATGACCGTCAAGGTGCTCCCGAAGCCGGAAACCGAGGAAACGGTTGTGTTCGCAGGCCTCGACGACGCGGCGGCGGTGGCGCTGATGACCGCGGCGTCGGGCCAGCCGGCGGAGGTCTCCGGCTTCGCCCATCTGCCGGAGGAGGGCGGGCGCACGGGGCTCAGGCTGGAGGGGCCGGTGGTCTCCGTCGCCTCCCGGCGCGAGGCCCTCCTCGGACATTTCGGTGGCGAGGCGGAGGTTCTGGGCGAGGCCGCCTCGCGGGCCTTTTGGGAAGCTGTGCGCGATGTGCGCCTGCTGGCAGGGCGGGGGGAGCAGCTCTGGCGGCTCTCGGTGGCCCCGGCCGACGGTGCGGCGACCGTGGCGCGGCTGGATGAACGCGGCGTGCCGATTGCCGGGCGGCTCTATGACTGGGCCGGCGGCCTCATCTGGCTGGCGGTTGAGGCCGGCCGCCACGCAAGCGCGATCCGGGAGGGGCTTGCCGGCCATGCCACATGCATCCGGGCGCCCGATGAGGTCAGCGCGGCCGACCCGGTCTTCCACCCGCAGCCGCCGGCGCTGGCGGCGCTCTCGCGGCGGGGGAAGGATAGTTTCGATCCAGCGCGCGTGCTCAATCCGGGCCGCATGGGCGAGGGCCTCTGATGCAGACGAATTTCAGCCTGGCCCAACTTGCCGATCCCGATGTCGCTGCGTCCGAGCAGATCCTCAGGCGTTGTGTGCATTGCGGCTTCTGCACCGCTACTTGCCCGACCTTCAAGCTGCTCGGCGACGAGCTCGACAGCCCGCGCGGGCGCATCTACCTCATCAAGGACATGCTGGAGAACGACCGCCCGGCCGATGCGCGCACCGTGCGCCATATCGACCGCTGCCTCTCCTGCCTCTCGTGCATGACCACCTGCCCGTCCAGCGTCCACTACATGCACCTGGTGGACCACGCGCGCGCCCATATCGAGGAGACGTTCGCGCGCCCGCTGCCGGAACGCTGGTTGCGCCGCCTGCTGGCCCTTGTGCTGCCGCGCCCGGCGCTGTTCCGCGCGGCGCTGCTGGGCGCGATGGCCATCAAGCCCTTCGCGCGCCTCCTGCCGGGGCGGCTCGGCGCCATGGCCGCGATGGCGCCCGCGCGCCTGCCCTCGCCCTCGCCCGTGGACCGGCCGCAGACCTTCCCGGCCGAGGGCGAGCGGAAAATGCGCGTGGCCCTGCTGACCGGCTGCGCGCAGACCGTGCTCGACCCCGCCATCAACGAGGCGACGGTGCGGCTGCTGACCCGCCTCGGCGCGGAGGTCGTCGTGGCCGAGGGTGCCGGCTGCTGCGGGGCGCTCGTCCACCACATGGGGCAGGCGGATGCGGGGAAGCGGGCGGCGGCCGCCAATGTCCGCGCCTGGATGCGCGCCCGGCCGGGCCGCATCGTCGTCAATGCTTCGGGCTGCGGCACGCAGGTGAAGGACTACGGCTACATGCTGCGCGGCGACAGGGCGCTCGCGGAGAATGCAGCCTGGGTCTCGGCGCGCACCCGCGACTTGACGGAAGTGCTGGACGAGCTCGGCTTCGCGGAGCGTGCGGCGGACAAGGCGGTCCCCAGACTGCGCGTCGCCTACCACTCGGCCTGCTCCATGCAGCACGGGCAGAAGATCGGGGCGCTGCCCATGCGCCTGCTGGAGGCCGCCGGCTTCGAGCCGCTGTCCGTGCCGGAGGGCCATATCTGCTGCGGCTCGGCCGGCACCTACAACCTGCTGCAACCGGAACTCGCCGCCCGCCTTCGCGACCGCAAGGCCGGCAATATCGAGAGCACGAGCCCGGACGCCGTGGCGGCGGGCA
>JAPOPO010000380.1 GCA_026712885.1 Rhodospirillales bacterium
CGGTTCCGGTTGCAGCCGGGGAACCGGGAGTTGCAGGCCCGTTCCCCAGTTGCAAATTTCGGGAGAAAAAACGACGCTATATCATATAGTTAGCACCGGAAGGTGCGTCGATGGTGTCGGTCTTCTTCTGGGTCATGAACAACCTCTTAGGGAGGCGGCGGCCTGGGAAATGCCGCATTCGCGGAGTCGCCTGCGGAGAGTCTCCCGGGGCGGGTCGGGTTCCGTCGCGGGCTTCTCCGGTTCCGCCGCGGCCGGGTCTGCCGGCGGGTCGCCGCCGGCGCCGTGCGCCGCGCCGGTCAGCATTTCCTGACGGTCCAGACGACCTTGCCGACGATGTGGGCCTCCTCGGCGAGGCAGCTGTAGGGCTCGTAGTCGGGGTTGGCGGAGTGGAGGCGGAGCCGGGGCGGCTCCTCATGGGGCAGCACCTCGACGCGCTTGACCACCAGCCCGGAGCCGTCCCAGAGCACCGCCATCTCGCCGGTGCCGGGGATGCGCCGGGCGAGGTCGACCAGCAGCCGGTCGCCGTCGGAGATGAGCGGCTCCATCGAATCGCCGCGCGCGCGCAGCACGCGCAGGCTGCCGGGGTCGGCGTCGCCCTCGTGGCGGATCATGGCCTCGGGCAGGTACCAGCGCGCCTTCTCGGCGGCGAACTCCTCGTTGAGCGCGCCGGCGCCGGCGGCGGCCTCGACCGCCATCTCGGGGATCGCGACCAGCGGCGCGCCGGGCGGCGGCGCGGTGCGCCGGCGGCGCTTCTGCGGCCTGCGTCTGGGCGCTTGCGCGTGGCGCAGCTCGGACGCCTTGCAGCCGAGCAGCCCGGCGAGGGTCTCGGCATCGCCATGGCCGAGTGCCCTGGGCGTGCCGCGCTCGATGAACTGGTGCAGGTAGCTCGGGCTGCGGCCGATGGCGGCGGAGGCCTCCTTCAGGGTGAGGCCCTTCTGCCATAGCAGGTCCCTGATTTTTTGTCGTAGCGGGTCGCTTTGCATGATCGTTGCCCGTATGTGCTGCGTTCAACAGTAGTGTATTCAAGACCAAAACATATTGTCAAGCCGGAAGGTTCCACTTACGTTCCAGCGAATGACGCACTACCGCACCCACTTCCTCGACGCCATCGACGCCCACAGGGCACGGCACGGCATGTCCCGCACCCGCTTCGGGCGGAAGACGATGAAGGACCCGACCTTCGTCTTCCGGCTGGAGCAGGGGCGCAACCCGCGCCTCGATACGGTCGACAGGCTGCTGGTCGAGATGGGCCATGAGCCCGTCGGCCCGCGCTTCCGTGAGGAGGTCCGGGCGTTCCTGGCCGTCACCGGCATGAAGCGCTCGGAGTTCGGCCGGGGCGTCAACAAGAACCGGTCTTTCGCGACCTGGCTGCTCGACGGCGGCCTGCCCCGGCTCGCCACCATGGACAAGGCGCACACGCTGATGGCCGGGCATGCGACGCCGGCGCAGCGCGAGGCGATCCGGGCGGTGGTCGAGGACGGCGTGCCGGCGGCGCCGGTCGGGGAAGAAGACGATGAGGAGATCGAGATGGCCGAGGACGGCTACATGAGCACCGCGGAGGCGGCGGCCTATCTGAAGCTGTCGCAGCGCACGCTCCAGAGCTACCGGGGCAGCGGCAAGGGACCGCCCTTCAGCCGGTTCGGCAACCGGGCGCGCTATCTGCGCTCGAGGGTCGTGGCCTGGGGCCGGGAGCGCGAGGCGCGCTCGACCGCCGAGGCGGACGAGATGGCCCGCGAGGCCGGGAAGAAAGATCGCGGGAAGGGTGCGGCGGCCACGCCGCCGGACAGGGACGACACCGGGAAGGGGGCTTCGTGATGGCCGCAAACACTCATGATCGCAAGAAGCGCGCGCTGCGCATTGTCGTGGGCGCGATCCTCGCGCCCGCGCTGGCGCTGCCCGGGATCGACGCGGCGCTGGCGACGACCGACACCACGTTCACGGGTCCGCTGGACACGGTGACGGGCATGGTGTCGGGGACCGGCGGCCAGCTTGCGGCGGCCCTGGCCGTGGGCGCGGCGCTGGTGGGCTCCGTGCTGCGCTTCAACGCCATGCAGCTGCTTGGCGCCGTCGGCGTCGGGGTGGCGGCGGGCGCGGGGACCGGCATCGTCACCGGCATCGTCGGCACGGCGATCGTCTGAGCCGGTCCGGTGAACGACACCGCGCGCCATGCGATCCCGCGCCGCCTCGACGATCCGGAGCGCTGGCTGTTCTGGACCTTCGACGAGGCGGCGGCGCTGCTCGGCCCGGCCGTGCTCGGGCTTGCCGCCAACCGGTTCGTCATGGGGCTGGTTGCCGGTATCGCCGGCTGGCTGGTGCTGCGCCGCGTCAAGCGCGGCGGCGGAGCCAACATCGCGCTCCATGCGCTCTACTGGTTCCTGCCGGAGTTCGTGCTGCGTCTGCGGGGCACGCCGCCCAGCCATGTCAGGCGGTACACGGCATGAGGCTCGAGGCGATGGACGCCGAGCGCCGCCGGGCGCGGGACACGCGGGTGGTGCTGGCAGGGCTGCTGGGGCTCTCGGTGCTGTCCAACCTGGTGCTGGCGCACGGGCTGGCGAACCGCGAGCGGGTGACGGTTCTCCTTCCCGCCGTCTCGGGCCCCGCCTGGGAGGTGGGGGAGAGCTGGGCCGGGCGTCGCTATCTCGAGGACGCGGCGCGCACGGCGGCGGTGACGCTGCTGACGCTGACGCCGGAGAACGCGCCGCATGTGCGCGAGGCGGCGGCGCGTCTGGCGCACGCCGAGGCGCGGGGCGCGATCGGCGCCTGGGTGGCGGCGGAAGCAGAGCGGATGGCGCGGCGCGACCTCTCGACCGCGTTCTACCCGAGGAGCATCGAGAGCGACGGGCGCGAACTCAGCGCCGAGATCGCGGGCGAGCTGGTGACCTGGATCGGGCGCGAGGAAGCGTTCCGCCAGAAGCGGCGCTACCGCCTGGCCTTCCGCATCGACGCGGGCCGGCTCGCGCTGCTGCGTTTCGAACAGATGGAGGATGGAACATGAGCACCGTATCGGCGGTATCGCGGCCGCGCGCGGGAAAGCCGCGGGGCCGAATCGCTGCGATGGCCGCGGCACTCGTTATCTGTGGCGCGTTGTCCGCGCCCGCGTCCGGGATGGAGGGCGCCGGCGCAACTGCCGCCGGCACGCGTGTCCTGGTGGCTGTGGACCATGCCGAGCTCTCGGCGGCGGTCGCGGCATCCGGGGTGGTCCGCATCGCGCTGGAGGGCGACCGCATCGCGCGGGCGGTCCGCGGCGCCGGCCGCTTCGGGATCGAGCACGATCCCGCGAACGGCGATCTCTACCTGCGGCGACCGGACATCGCCGGCGATGGAGCGGACCGGGCGGGGGAAACCGAAGCGGCGCCGGCAGCGGCGCTGTTCGTGGGCACGGAGAAGGGCTTCACCTACCGGCTGATCCTGACGCCGGTCGCGGGCGGTCCGGCGCAGGTGCTGATCCGCAACCCGGCGGTGTCGAAACCGGCAGTTCCGGCGGTGCTCTCCGCCGACCGGCGCATCGGCGCGCTGGTGCGGCTGGTCCGCGCGGCGGCGCGGCGCGAGCCGCTTGCCGGTTATGCGGTCCATGCCGGGGGCGCGGTCGCGGGCACGGGTGTCCCCGGATTGACGGTCATCGAGACCTGGCGGGGTCCGCGCTTCACGGCGCTCGTGTTCGAGGCCGGCCCTTCGGCGTCCGAAGGCGCGGAGGGCGCCGCGGACCTCGCCGGGACCATCGGCGGGCTGCCGGGCATGGGCCGCACCGGGGGCGGCGTCCGTCTCGCGGCGCTCTGGCTGGCGGCGCCCGGGACCGGCCCCTCGGGCGGGCGGCTCGCGGTGGCGGCGGTCGAGGACGCCCCGGCCGGCTATCCGCGGCACATGGGAGACCCCCGATGAACGCACGCAATCCAACCGCGCGCGACGGCGAGTCGCGCCGCGCCAGGCGCAACCAGCTGGTGCTGTTCTCCGTCATCGCGGCGGCGGTGCTGACGGTGTTCGCGTTCTGGCTCGCGGCCGGCGGCGGCGCTCCGCCCCGGCCGGAGGCGCGGATCGATGCCGAACTCGCGACCCCGGGGACGGCCGAGGAGAGCTGGACGCGGCGTTCGGAAGCCCGGCTCGGCGAAATGGACGCGCGGCTGCGCGACATGGAGGCCGCGGCGAAGCGGGTGGAGCAGGAGAACGATCGCCTGCGGCAGCGGCTCGCCGCGAACGGGGAGGACGCGAAGCGCACCATCGACAGCCTGGCTACGAAGATCGGCGAGATGGAGCGCGCGCGGGCGGGCGAAGCGGCCGCCGCGGCCTACGGCGCGGCATCCGGCGAGCTGTTCCGGCGGGGCGCCGGGCAGCGGAGCGCCCCGGCGGCCGGCAATGCCGCGCGTGAGGCTGCGCCGGAGACCGGGTCGGGGACCGGGTCCCTGATCGAGACCTTCCGGCTCGACGGATCGGGGGAGCTGTTCGAGGCGCCCGCCGCGCGGGACATCGGCGCCTGGCTTCCCGCCGGAAGCCATGCCGAGGCGATCGTGCTGGCCGGCGTCGACGCCTCGGCGGGGGTGTCGTCGCAGGGCGACCCGCGTCCGGTGCTGCTCCGGATCGTCGGCCCCGGCTGGACCGCGGCGGACGACGGCACGGCGCTGGCCGTGGACATCGACGGCTGCACCGTGACCGGCGCCGCGCACGGCGATCTCTCGTCGGAGAAGGTCTATGCGAGGCTGAGGACGCTCACCTGCGCCGGCGACGAGCCCGGCACCGTCGTCGAAACGAAGGTCGCCGGGTTCGTCGCCGGCGCCGGCAAGACCGGGGTGCGCGGCCCCGTGGTGAGCCGCGAGGGCGCGCTGGTCGAGAAGGCCTTCCTCGCCGGGCTCGTCTCCGGCGTCGGCGAGGGCGTCTCGGGCGCGTTCGCGCCGCAGGCGGCCGCCACCGGCACCGGCGCGGCGGTCGCCGGCACCGGTCTCGACGATATCGGCCGGGCCGGGCTCGGCTCCCGCGCGTCGTCCGCGGGGCGCCAGGGGGCGGGCCACCCGATTCGCCCCCCCCAGCCGTACCCACCCGCGGTGCCGCTCCACGC
>JAPOPO010000430.1 GCA_026712885.1 Rhodospirillales bacterium
GGTACGGCGCTTCGCGTGCTATATGGCGGCTCCGTCACGGCGCGGAACGCAGGCGAGATCCTGACCGTGCCGGGGGTTGACGGCGTTCTGGTCGGCGGAGCAAGCCTTTCTGCGGACGCGTTCTGGCAGATTTGCCAGTCGTGCGCCTGAGCCCGTGCCGGAGAAGTGACTGAGGAGCGGTAGTGGAAACGATCCTGCTCGTGATCCTGATCGTCATCGCAATCACGATGATCGGTCTCGTGCTGCTCCAACGGAGCGAGGGCGGCGCGCTCGGCATCGGCGGCCCCGGCGCGATGTTCTCGGCGCGCGGCACCGCGAACTTGCTGACGCGCGCCACCGCGGGGCTGGCCGCGGCCTTCATGATTCTGAGTCTGGTGCTCGCCATCCTCTCCGGCAGCTGGTCGGATCGGGACTCGGTGCTGGATACCGTGGAGGAAGAGGCGCTGGCCATCGAAGACGACTTGCCCTTGCCGGGCGAGCTCGACCTGCCCACCGATATCGAGCCGCTGGATCTTCTCGAAGACGACCGCCCGGCCGTTCCCCGCGCCGAGTGAGGCGTCGCAACTGGCGCGGCGGCCCGGTCGGTTGCGTCTGGCCCTCTCAAAACAATTTATAGAGCAGTGGTGACGACTCGGGCGCGTTTGATAAGGTAGGGGTCCATGACGCGGTACATCTTCGTCACCGGCGGCGTGGTGTCCTCCCTCGGCAAGGGCTTGGCTTCGGCGGCGCTCGGCGCGCTCCTGCAGGCGCGGGGCTACCGGGTGCGGCTCCGCAAGTTCGACCCCTACCTCAACGTCGATCCGGGCACGATGAGCCCGTTTCAGCACGGCGAGGTCTACGTCACCGACGACGGCGCCGAAACCGACCTCGACCTCGGCCACTACGAGCGCTTCACCGGCGTGCCGGCGCGGCGCAGCGACAGCGTCACCGCAGGCCAGATCTACCAGACAGTGATCGCCAAGGAGCGCCGGGGCGACTACCTCGGCGGCACGGTGCAGGTGATTCCCCACGTCACCGACGCGATCAAGGAGGCCATCGTCCGCGACAGCGACGGGGCCGACTTCGTGCTGGTGGAGATCGGCGGCACGGTGGGCGATATCGAGGGCCTGCCGTTCTTCGAATCGATCCGCCAGTTCGCCTACGAGCAGGGGCGGGACAAGGTGATGTTCATTCACCTGACGCTCGTGCCCTACATCGATACCGCCGGCGAGCTGAAGACCAAGCCCACCCAGCACTCGGTGAAGGAGCTGCGCAGCATCGGCATCGCGCCCGACCTGCTGCTCTGCCGGGCGAACCGCCCGATTCCTGAGGCCGAGTGCAAGAAGATCGCGCAGTTCTGCAACGTGCGCGAAGACAACGTGATCGCCGCGACCGACGTGGAGACCATCTACGAGGTGCCGTTGAGCTACCACGCGCAGGGCTTCGACACCCAGGTCATGCGCTATTTCGGCATCGCGGACGCGCCGGCGCCGGACCTCTCCGGCTGGGAGAGGATCGTCAAGCGCACGCTGACGCCGGAAGGCGAGGTGGCGATCGCGGTGGTCGGCAAGTACACCGGGCTGCGCGACGCCTACAAGTCGCTCTTCGAGGCGCTCACGCATGGCGGGGTCGCGAACAGCGTCCGCGTGGATACCCGCTGGATCGAGGCCGACGACCTGGAGGCCAACGGCACGGCCGGTGCGCTGGAATCCGTCCACGGCGTGCTGGTGCCGGGCGGCTTCGGCGAGCGCGGCGTGCCCGGCAAGATCGCCGCGGTGCAATATGCGCGCACGCGCGGTGTCCCCTACTTCGGCATCTGCTTCGGCATGCAGCTCGCGGTGATCGAGACCGCGCGCAACGTCGCCGGGATCGCCGGCGCCGATTCCACCGAGTTCGGGCCCTGCGACGATCCCGTGATCGGGCTGATGACCGAGTGGGACCGGGACGGCGAGCTGGAGCGCCGCAACGCCGGCGACAACCTGGGCGGGACCATGCGGCTCGGCGCCTACGAAGCCGCGCTCGAGGAAGGCAGCCGGGTGCGGTCGATCTACGGCAGGGAGCGGATCTTCGAGCGCCACCGCCACCGCTACGAAGTGAACAGCACCTACCGCGAGCAGCTGGACGAGGCAGGTATGTGCTTCGCGGGCCTCTCGCCCGACGGGGCGCTCGCGGAGATCGTCGAACGCCCCGATCATCCGTGGTTCGTCGGCGTCCAGTTCCACCCGGAGCTCACCTCGCGCCCGTTCCAGCCGCATCCGCTGTTCGCCTCCTTCATCGGGGCCGCGGTCAAGCAGGCGCGGCTGGTCTAGGGGCGAGCCGAGAACGCAGCGAGGGCGATGTGAGCGAGACGCCCGCTGTTGGCCGGGTGGCGATCGGCGATTTCGAGATCGGCAACGCCCTGCCGCTCGCGCTGATCGCAGGTCCCTGCGCCATCGAGGGGCGCGACCACGCGCTCCGGGTCTCGGAGACGCTGGTCCAGATGACGGCGGCAAGGAATATGCCGCTCGTCTACAAGAGCTCCTTCGACAAGGCGAACCGCACCTCGGCCGGGAGCCCGCGCGGGGTCGGCATGGACGAGGGACTCGCGATCCTGGAGGCGGTGCGCGAGGCTCACGGCTGCCCGGTGCTGACCGACGTGCACCTGCCGGAGCAATGCGGAACGGTGGCGCAGGCGGTGGACGTGCTGCAGATTCCGGCCTTCCTCTGCCGCCAGACCGACTTGCTGCTGGCGGCGGCGGCGACCGGCAAGGCGATCAACGTGAAGAAGGGCCAGTTCCTCGCGCCCTGGGACATGCGCCACGTGGTGGCGAAGCTCACCGGTGCCGGCAATCGGCGGGTGCTGGTGTGCGAGCGAGGCGCGAGCTTCGGCTACAACACCCTGGTCTCGGACATGCGGAGCCTGCCGCTGCTGGCGGAGACCGGCTGCCCGGTGGTGTTCGACGCCACCCACTCCGTGCAGCAGCCGGGCGGACAGGGCTCGTCAAGCGGCGGGCAGCGGGGGTTCGTGCCCGTGCTCGCGCGGGCGGCGGTTGCGGTCGGCGTCGCCGCGGTGTTTATGGAGACTCACCCGGCGCCGGACGAGGCGCCGTCGGACGGCCCCAACATGGTGCCGCTGGATGCCCTACCGGCGCTGCTCGACCGGCTGCTCGCCTTCGACGCGCTGGCGAAGAATTCGTGAGGGAGAGAGCGATGAGCGAGGGATGCGTGTTCATCGGCGGCGAGTACGTCGCGCCCGAGGACGCCAGGATGTCGATCTTCGACGCGGGCTTCGTCTGGAGCGATACCGTCTACGACGTGACTTCCACCTGGACCGGCTGGTTCTTCATGCTGGACGAACACCTGGAGCGCTTCGAACGCTCCTGCGAAGGCTTCCGGCTGGAGAACCCCTACGGCACAGACGAGATGCGCCAGATCCTCGCCGAGTGCGTGGCGCGGACCGGGCTCGACAACTGCTACGTAAAGATCCAGCTCACCCGTGGCGTGATCCAGAGCCAGACTCGCGATCCGCGCCTCGGGTCCCCTGAATTCGTGGCCTATGCCACGCCTTACGCCTGGATCTGGGGCGAGGAGAAGTGCCGCAACGGCGCAGCGCTTTACGTCAGCGGCGTCGAGCGGGTCTCGTCCAGAGCGATCGACGCCCGTTACAAGAACTACAACCGCGCGGACTTCGTGCAGGCCCGCTTCGAGGCCTACGACAACGGCTGCGACGACGCGATCCTGGTGGGCGCCGACGGCTCGCTCACCGAAGGGCCGGGCTACAACATCTTCGTCGTGCGCGACGGTGCGGTGGCGTCTCCCGACACCAACGTGCTGGAGGGGATCACGCGGCGCGCGGTCGCCGAGCTCTGCGACGAGGAGGGGATTCCCTTCGCCTATCGTCGGGTGGAGCCGGAGGAGCTGAGCGAGGCCGACGAGCTCTTCGCGAGCACCACGGCCGGCGGCGTCATGCCGGTGGTGCGGCTCGGCGACAAGCCCATCGGCAACGGCCACGCCGGGCTCGTAACCAGCCGCATCCAGTCCCGCTACTGGAGCAAGCGCGAGGAAGGCTGGCACGGCACGCGGGTGGAGGACATTCGCGCCGCGGCCTAGCTGTGATCTCTCAATAGGTTGTCCATCCGGGACTGAATCTCGGAAGCTGATGGGTGATGAAATCCTGTCAACGAGCCGAGAAGCGAGCCCCGGATGAA
>JAPOPO010000431.1 GCA_026712885.1 Rhodospirillales bacterium
CAGCTCCGCGGCCGTCGCGTCCGCCGCGAATTCCACCACCCGATTAAGCTCGCCTTCCGCCAGATAGAGGTCGGCCTGCACGAGCGAAACCTGCACGGAGATTGCCACGTCCTTCGGACCCGAGCGGGTGAGGTCGAAGACGACATCATCGATACCGAAGCCGTGGGAGCTGCGCTCGGCCGCGATGGTCACCTTCGGTTCTTCCACCTCCACCTGGGCCGCGAGGTCCGGGGCTGTGGCAGCCAGAAACGCCGCCGCGACCAGGGCCGGGACCGTCCGTCCCAGTATCGCGCGGAGGACGCGGCCCGCCGGGCAGCAGCGCCTGCCCCGCGCTTCTTGTTCGGCTTGTCCAACGGCGGCCGTGAAGGCTTGGCGATCGGTCATGATTGCGTTCCTCCGAAAATGAAAACGCCGCGCACGGGAAGCCGTGCTCGGCGCTGTGTCGGGGTCGGGAACCGATTCCGGGACCCGTTGTCGGGCTCCGGCAGGGGCGCGCAACGGGTCCGCAGGACCCAACGCGGCGGGCCGAAGGCTTTAGGGGAAGCACGGAACCGCAGCACGCCGCAGCGGGAGGACCGCTCGACCGGCGGGCCGATGATCCTTGCGACAGCGGTTGCCACCGTCATGACCCGACTCCGTTTGCGCTGTGTTGCGGTGCTGCATCCGAAACGGATGCGCTAACGAGTCAGGTGGGCAATGCTTCCGCTGCGACCAGGAGCGTTTTCCAATGGGTGCTATTGAAAAAGGATATGCGCGGCCGGCATGCGCTACGCCATCGTCGCCGCCACGGACGTCTGGAGCCGGCGGACAGCACCGGGCGCACGGTCCGCAGGCGGCGCGGCAAGCGCCTCGGCAACGCGGACGACATCGTGGGAGAGGTCGAGCCGCTGGCGGGCGAGAGCGTTCGCGCCCAACGCCATCGGAATATCGCCGACGGCGAGCGCACGAGTTACCAAGAGGCAGGTCTTGGTTTCTTGTGCCGGCGCCAGCTCAGGATGCGACCCGGCAGACCGTCTCGTTGCCGCGGCCGGAGATGACACGGCGCCAGCCGGAAAGCGCCCGGTCGAGGTCGGGATCGCCGGTATCGACGTGAAGCGTACCGTCACGCAGCGACGCGAGCTTCTCGGGCGTCGCCGCCACGAGCAGCCGGTCGAGGCCAACCGCCCGCACCACGCGGGTGCCGATCTGCTGGTTGCCGCGGCCGAGAAAGTGCCCCTGGCCGCCGATGGGCGTAACCACGATCCCGCCGGGCGGGGTCTCCGCCAGCGCGCGCAGAATGTCCCCCTCGGTCGCGTCGGCGCCGATCACCGCCCCGTCCCGCACAAGGTCCACGCCGAGCAGGGTCTTGGGCAGGCCGAGCGCCTCGGCGATCGCCCGTGTGGTGGTGCCGGGCCCCAGGATGTAGAGCCGCCCAGCCTCCATCCGGCCCGCGATCTCGGCAGCGATCCCGCCGAGCGCCGCGCGGTCGCTGCTGACCCCGCCCGCCTTCACGCTCTGGGTCAGGTCGGGGGCGTAGGGAACCGGCAGGTATCCGTAGAGCCTGGCCGAGACGGCGCCCGCACGAAACGCTTCCTCGTCGATATCCATCACCTCGCGCGGCCTCGCTTCGATCTCCTGGACCAGCGCCCTGAGCGCGAGGTCCGCGGCGGCGCGAGGGCTGGTGGCGTAGACCGCCGAGTGCATCTTCACCCCTGCCGGCACGCCGATCACCGGCACACGGTCGCCGAGCGCGGCAGCCATGTCCCGCGCGGTGCCGTCTCCGCCGGCGAAGACGATGAGCCGCGCGCCGGCAGCCGCCATCGCCTCCGCCGCCGCGCGCGTGTCGGCCGCGCTGGTCTCGCCCTTGACCGACGCGCCGACGACCGACGGGCGCAGGCCGGCCTCCCGCACAATCCCCTCCCCCATTTCGCCGGGGGCCGCGAGGAGTTCCAGTCCGGGCTTTGCGGCGGCGAGCGCGTCCAGCACCACGGCCGCCCGCTTCGCCGCCTGCGGCACTGCGCCGCGGGTGCGCGCCTCGCTCAGGATCGCCGCCGTGTCCGTGCCCTTGAGCCCGACGCTGCCGCCCATGCCGGCGATCGGGTTGACGATCAGGCCGAGGGCTGGCCCGGCCATGGCCCACCGCTCAGCTGTAGCCGCCGCCGTGGCCGCCCAGGCCGCGCTTGACGTTGGCCCAGTTGCCCCGCTTGCGCCGGTAGGCGCGCGATGTGAAGGCCCAGCAGTCCGGGTCCTCCGGCACGTCGCCGTCGATCGGCCGGATGG
>JAPOPO010000433.1 GCA_026712885.1 Rhodospirillales bacterium
GAGGTCGAGGGTGAGGTCGCGCACCGTGACCAGCTCGCCCTCGTGGGTGACGCCGTCTTCCAGCGCGAGCAGCCGGCGCAGGACGCCCACGTATTCGCGCATCTGGGTGAGCGGCTTGCGGCGCTCGATGCCCTGCTTCCAGGCGAGCGGGTCCCAGTAGGCGCCGAGGCCGAGGTTCATCCGCCCCGGCGCGAGGTTGTCCAGCGTGGCGAAGGTCATGGCCATGAGCGCCGGGCCGCGGGTCCAGCTGTTGACGATGCAGCTGCCGAGCCGCACCCGCTCCGTCGTGGCGGCCATGCCGCCCAGCACCGAGATGGCGTCACGCGCGAGTCTGGTCTCGGTGACCCAGAGCGAATCGTAGCCGAGCGCCTCGGCCTTGGCGGCGAGCCTCAGTTGCTCGCGCACCCCGGGACGATCGAGGAAACCGAAGCCGACCTTGCTCATGCGCCCCTCATCCGTGGCTCATCGCGGCCTGCCTGCCGCGCCCATCAACCGCGGGCCTGGACCATGGTGCAGGCGATCAACTCCTCGCCAAGCGCCTTGCACGCCTCGAGCCGGTGCAAGCCTTCCACGAGCACGTAGCGAGACCCGTCCTGCCGCACCAGGATCGGCACCCTGAGTCCATCCTCCAGGATGCTCTCGGCGAGCGCGTCGACCGTCTCCTGCTTGAGCGTGCGGCGGCGCTTGGCCGGCACGTAGATGTCGGCGACCGCGAGGTCCTTGTTCTCCAGTAGCGGCGTCGTGTCCTCCCTGCTCCGGCGGCGGTCTCCCCCGCGCGCTCGGGCGTTCCGTTGCGGGCCGGATCGACTCTGGCAAAGCCGCCGAGCGCGTGCAATGTCGGCCCGCAAGTCGGGTTGTCAGGACGGACCTGCGCCGACAATGTGCGTCCAAAGCCGGGGGAGCGCGGGGCGGCGTTCACCTTCGCACCGGGAGATCGAGTGCGCCATGACGTCAGGCACGATCGAGATACGCGCGGCGGTCTGCCGCGCCTTCGGCGAGCCGCTCGCCATCGAGACGTTGCGGCTTGCGCCGCCCGAAGGCAGTGAAATCCGGGTCCAGGTGCGCGCGAGCTCGATCTGCCACTCGGACATCACCTACATGGACGGCGGCTGGGGTGGCGCGCTGCCGACCGTGTTCGGTCACGAGATGGCAGGCGTGGTCACCGACCTGGGACCTTCGGTGCCGCCCGGCGGCGTCTGCGCCGGCGACAGGGTGATCGTCTCGTTGCTGCGCTCGTGCGGGCGCTGCGAATACTGCGAGGCCGGGAGCCCGGTCCAGTGCTCGGCCGAGTACGCCATCGATTCAGCGCCCCGGCTGACAGATGAGCAACGCCGGCCGGTGCAGGCCGGGATGCGGGTCGGTAGCTTCGCCGAGAGCGTGGTCGTGGATGTCTCGCAGGCGGTGCCGATCCCTGCGCACGTCGCCGACGAAGCGGCCAGCCTGATCTCCTGCGGGGTCATCACCGGCTTCGGCGCGGCCATCAACACCGCGAAGGTACAGGTGGGCGATGCGGTCGCGGTGATCGGCTGCGGTGGGGTCGGTCTCAACTGCGTTCAGGGCGCTGCGCTCGCCGGCGCGCTGCCGCTCGTGGCCATCGACGTGACCGACGACAAGCTGGAGCAGGCACGGGCCTTCGGGGCGACGGACGCGATCAACGCGGCGGGAGAGGACTCTACCGCAAAGGCGCTGGCGCTCACCGACGGACGCGGCTTCGATACGGTGATGGTGGCGGTTGGCAATGCGCACGTGATGGAACAGGCACTGCCGCTGCTCGCACACGACGGGGCGCTGATCGCCGTGGGCATGCCGCCCCTTAACCAGCGGGTCAGCCTGATCCCGGCCGAATTCTCGTATCTGGGGCAGCGGCTCTTGGGCTGCAAGATGGGGGACGCGCGGCTCCGCGTCGACGTGCCGAAGCTGTTTCGCCTCTACAGCGCCGGCCGGCTCAGGCTCGACGAGCTGGTCGCCTCACGCAGGCCGCTGGACGAGATCAACGAAGCGATCGCGCTGGCGCGGCGCTCCCATGAGCTGCGTCATGTCATCGTCTTTCCGGAATAAGCAGGTGTGGGCCCGCCCGTGAAGATTCAGAAGATCGAGACATTCTGCACCCGCGAGGTCGGCCTCACGCGCGTCACAACCGACGACGGGGCGCAAGGCTGGGGACAGGTCTCGACCTACCACGCCGACATCTCCGCGACCGTGCTTCACCGGCAGGTTGCGCCCTGGGCGCTCGGCCGAGACATCTCGGCGCTCGGCGAACTGGGGGACCTGCTCGATCTGATCTGCGAGAGGGAGCACAAGTTCCCGGGCTCGCACCTGTGCCGGGCGCTGGGCGGGCTCGACACCGCGATCTGGGACCTCCACGGCAAGCTCGAGGGCAAGAGTGTCTGCGCGCTCCTGGGCGGCACCCCGCGCCCGCTTCGCGTCTACGCCTCCAGCATGCAGCGGGAGATCACGCCGGAAGCGGAGGCGGAGCGCTTCCTCAGGTTGCGCGAGCGTCACGGCTACGACGCCTTCAAGTTCCGCGTGGGCGCGGAATGCGGCCGCGGGCAGGACCAGTGGCCCGGCCGCTCCGAGGCGATCGTGCGGGAGGTCCGCCGCGCGCTCGGCGACGATGCCGCGCTGCTGGTCGACGCGAACAGCTGCTACGTGCCCGAGCAGGCGATCGCGCTCGGCCGCGTCCTGGAAGAGAACGGCGTCTGCCACTTCGAGGAGCCCTGCCCCTACTGGAAGCCGGACTGGACGCGCGAGGTGAAGGAGGCGCTCGACCTGGACGTGACCGGCGGCGAGCAGGACAACAACCTCACCCTCTGGCAGTTCCTGATCGACAGCCGGACCATGGACGTGGCCCAGCCCGACGTCTGCTACGTGGGCGGCGTCGACCGCTTCCTCCGCGTCGCGCGCATGGCCGAGGCGGCCGGCATGCCAGTCACGCCGCACGCCGCGAACATGTCTCTGGTCACGATCTTCACGCTGCACCTGATGGGCGCGCTGGAGAACGCGGGGCCCTACGTCGAGTTTTCCATCGAGGAGGCCGACTTCTATCCCTGGCAATACGGAATCTATGACGAGATTCCGGTCGCGCGGGACGGCAAGGTCGAGATGCCGGGCGGCCCCGGCTGGGGGATTACGATCCGCCCGGAATGGTTGGAGAACGCTGCCTACACGGTCAGCGAACTCTGAGTCTCAAGTTTCCACCGCCGGGCCGATCGCTTCGCGCACCATCTCGTGGAAGTGAAGGAGGCCGTTCTCGTGACGCGGGCTGAGCGGCCCGCGCTCGTACATGCCGGCGTTCAAATTCTGCTGGACCACCTCCACGATCCCGATGTCCTCCCTGGCGAGCTGGGTGCCGTAGTCCGCCGCTAACTCCAGCTCCGTCTGGCCTGCTCCTTCCGGTGTCCAGAATTGATAGACCAGGCGGGTCTGCGCGTGGCCGACCGGCTCCATCCGCACGAAGGAGACCCCGTCCGGGTACGAGTTGAAGGTGAAGTTGGGGA
>JAPOPO010000434.1 GCA_026712885.1 Rhodospirillales bacterium
CGCAGCGCAGCGGGGGGGGGGTCGCGAAGGGGGCGGCGCCGTCGGCGGCCCTGCCGGCTTCGGCCCCCCCCGCCCGATCGCTGACGATGCGGCCCGTCTCGCTCTCCGCGGCTGCCCTGCCGGCATGCTCCGCCGCGCTCCGCGTGGCGGAGAGCCCTGTGACTCCGGTGACCGTGGAGCACGCGCTCCGGCTCGGCCGGTGCGCGTTCATGGTGCGGGTCTCCTCCACCTCGCGGGCGGTCTGGGCCTGCAGGCGGGTCTGGGCGTCGAGCGCCTGGGTCAGTGCCTTGGTGCTCTGGGCGGCG
The DNA here is from genome assembly GCA_026712885.1 of Rhodospirillales bacterium. Lineage (GTDB taxonomy): Bacteria > Pseudomonadota > Alphaproteobacteria > UBA828 > UBA828 > WTGU01. The sequence goes on from JAPOPO010000434.1 coordinate 306, forward strand.
TAGCCCGAGAGCTGGCCGGTCTGGAGCCGCAAGGCCTCGATGATGGCCCGCTCCATGGCGTCGATCTCGCCCGTCAGGACCCGGATTGCCCGGCTGGCCTCGGCCCGGTCGTTGTCTGTGCGGTCGCAGGCGTGGGCATGCGCCGGTCCCGACGGCGCGAGAGCTGCGATCGACACCGTCGCCGCCACGCAGACGATGCCGGCTGCGCGCAGCACACGGGCGCCCGCCGCACCGGCGGTCATCGATCGCCTCCGACGATAGTCCGGAAACGATCGGCGCTGCCGCCGTGGACCGCCCTGTCCATCGTTCTCACCGGGCCGAGACCCGGCAGGCGGGGCGTGTGCACGGTATAGAGTGCCGAATCGAGGGGACGGCCGAGGTAGCCCCGGTAGGCTTGCCTGGCAGCGGCGCAGATACGCCGCTGAACCAGCCCGAGAAGATCGGACATGCTCCTGCCGGGATCGAAGAGCATGTCGAAGCGCCGAAAATCGAAGAGGTCGTCCAGGCAGGAGAAGTCGAGGATCGAGTCCGGGTCGCGGATGCCCTGGTCGGGATGGCGCAGCACGGCCACGTCCCGCTCCACGCCGATGCGGGCGCCCTCGATCAGCGCCCGCTCCACCTCGGGCGTGCAGTCGGCCGCGCCGGCCGCTTCACCCCCGGCGGCCTCGGCCGTGTTGAGTGAAATCGCCAGGACGCCCGCGAGGAACAGGGCCCGCCTAGTCATGGCCGGCAACCCCATCATCCCCGGGGTCCGTTCCTTCGGCATCGCCGGCGCTGCCCTTCGGAGAATCGCCGTCGGACGTGCGGCCCGCAGCATCATCCGCTTCGGAAGGCTTGGGCCCGCCGCTCTTGTCGGCGGCGGCCGTCGCATCGCCCTCCGTGCCGGCGGAGGCCGCTTCGGCAGAGGCAGTATCCTTTGGCGGGCCGGCTGCATCGCCATCCCCGCCGCCATGCCCGGTGTCCTCGTGCGCCCCGCCACCGGCTTCATCTTTCTGAACCGTGTTCGCGCCGTCTGCCTCGGCAGCGCTATCGCCTTCCGAGCCGGACCCCGCATCGGCCTCGCTGCCCGGACCGGCATCCTCGACCGTGCCGGTATCCGTTCTCCGGGCAGAATCGGCGACCGCAACCGCGTCTGCCGACCCCTCGTCGCGATCCGCGTCCGCGGCCTTGCCCGCCCCTGCCGCTGTCGCGCCGCCAGGCGGCTCGTCGTCCCCGTCCGGCTCCCGCCTGCGCTTTGCCAGCACGTTCACCTGGCTCCGCGATCCGGCAACGACGATCTCCGTGGTCCGGTGTTCCGCCCCCTTCCTGTCGGTCCATGAGCGGGTCGCGATGCGCCCCTCGACCAGCACCGGGTCGCCCCTGCGCACCAGCGTCCGCACCGCCTCGGCCGAGGCGCCGAAGGCCACGATGGCATGCCACTCGGTGGCCTCGCCCTCCGTGCCGTCCCTTCGCTTGAAGCGCTCGGTGGTGGCGAGGCTGAACGACGCCACCTCGTCGCCGGACGGCAGCGTGCGCATCTCGGGATTGCGTCCGGCATGGCCCACCAGCGTCGCCCTGTTCATCGTCAACATCGTTCCGGTCTCCTCTCGGTCATGGTTCCAACTGTCGTCACTCTTCCGATGCTGCGGCCATCCCGGCCGCGGCGGTTCGGGTCGCTTCCACGTTTTGCGCGAGCTCGTCGGCGAGCCTCTCCAGCAGGTCGCTCTCGGAGGCGGCCACCCTTGCGCCGCGCACCTCCAGCCGCCGCAGTTCGGCCTCGATCCAGTCGCGCGCGCTGCCCGCAGGGAAGCGGCGGGCGAGGGCCGCACGGGCGTCGGCCGGCGCGAGACGGGCATGCAGTCGCTCCCTCAGCGCCGCGTCGCGCGGCGAGGTGGTGAGCGCCCAGAGCTCCACCGGCCCCGGCACGTTCACCACCACCTGTTCGAAGCGCCCTTTGGCGTGGCTGGCGATCAGCAGGGCGGGCGCGCCCTCCGGACCCGGCCCGGTGAGCCGGTACGACACCGCGTCCGCCACCGTGCCGCTGAGCTCGAATACCCTGGACAGCGTCTCCAGCTCCCCCGCCTTGCCGCCCGCGCCCAGCACCCAGATGCGGTTTGCGAGTTCCACCAGGGCCTCGCCGAAGTCGTCGTGACGCTGGGAGGCGAGGCAGAGCCGCACCCCGTGCTTGCGCGCCTCGCGGGCGTCCCGCTCAACCTGTGCGCGTACCGCCCCTGCGCCGCCGGTGCGGTGGAACTCGTCGAAGGCCAGGCGCTTCGGCGTCTCCCTGATCTCCCGCAGGCGACTGCGGTGCCACTCGCGGTAGCGTTCGGGGACCAGATCGAGGTCCTCCTCCGCGATCCACCAGTGGCGGGTGAGCGCGTGGCGGGCGAGCATGTAGAAGGCCGCGGTCTGGCGGTCGGCCTCGGCCGAGCCCCTGGGCGCGACCTCCCGCAGGTCGATCGCCGCCACCCTGGCGGCGCCGGTGTCGAAGGCGGTGGGTGCGAACATCGCGGGCCAGGAGCCCGCGAGCGCGGTGAGGATGCGGATGAAGGCCTGCGTCACGGTCTCGCCGCCATGTCCGTGCACGGCGTCGCCGACGAGGCCCTGAACCGCGGGCTCGCGCACCGCCGCCAGGAAGTCGCCGAGCACCGGCGCCGCATAGCGCTGTGCGCGGGACGCCGCGACGGCGTCGCCCGCGTCGAAGAGCGCGTCGACCACCTCCCACCAGGGAAGCTCCGAAGGAGCCAGGTTCGCACGCTCCAGAGCCTCGTCCACTTCCCGGTCGCGGCCGGGCATGTAGAGGTTGGGTTCGGCCCCGGC
>JAPOPO010000436.1 GCA_026712885.1 Rhodospirillales bacterium
AACGCATCCACCTCAACGCGTTCTCGATGAACTGCGTCTCCCGCATCCAGCACGGCCTCTGGGTGCGGGATGACACGCGTCAGCGCGAGTTCAACCGGATCGAGCCCTGGATCGAGCTCGCCCGGTTGCTGGAACGGGGCGGCTTCGACGCCCTCTTCCTCGCCGACGTGATCGGCACCTACGACCTCTATCGCGGCGGGCCGGAGACCGCGATCGTGGAGGCCGTGCAGATCCCGGCCAACGACCCCATGCCGCTGATCCCGGCGATGGCGATGGCGACCGAGCACCTGGGCTTCGCCTTCACCAACTCGGTGCTGCAGGTGCCGCCCTTCACCTTCGCCCGCCAGATCTCGACGCTGGATCACATCACGCGGGGGCGCATCGCCTGGAACATCGTGACCTCGTACCTGCCCAACGCGGGCACCAACCTCGGTCTCGGCGGGCTGCCGCCCCATGATGAGCGCTACGCCCGCGCCGAGGAGTATCTGGAGGTCACCTACAAGCTCTGGGAGGGAAGCTGGGAGGAGGACGCGGTGCTCTGCGACACCGCGCGCGGCCGCTACGCCGACCCGACCAAGATCCACCCCATCGATCATGCCGGCGCGTACTACGAGGTCGAGGGGCCGCATCTTTCCGAGCCCTCGCCGCAGCGCACGCCCCTGCTCTTCCAGGCTGGCTCCTCGGAGCGGGGGCGGGAGTTCGCCGCGACCCACGCAGAGTGCGTCTTCATGTTCGCCTCCATGCGGAGCCTCAAGGCATCCACCGGCGTGGTGCAGGACATCCGCGCCCGCGCCGCGTGCCGGGGACGGCGGCCGGAGGACATCCTGTTCTTCCAGGGCGTGACCCCGGTGGTGGGCGGGACGGAAGCCGAGGCCGAGGCCAAGGCGGCGGACTACGTGGAACAGTCGAGCGTCGACGGCGGCTTGGCGCATATGAGCGGCAGCGTCGGCGTCGATCTCGGCGCCATCGACCTCGACGCGCCGCTCGCGAGCCTCGAGACCGACGCCATACAAGGCGTGGTCCGGGGTCTTATCGAATCGGCGCCGGACAAGTCGCTCACCTTCCGCGACCTCGTGCGCTCCCGCGCGTCAGGCCAGTTCCTGACCGGCACGCCGGAGCAGATCGCGGACAAGTTCCAGGCCTGGCACGAGGCAGGCGTGGACGGCTTCAATATCGTCTATGCGGTGACGCCCGGCACCTTCGCGGACTTCATCGAGGGCGTGGTGCCGGAGCTGCGCCGGCGCGGGCTGGTGCAATCGGACTACACGCCGGGCACGCTGCGCGAGAAACTGTTCGGGCAGGCGCGCCTATCGGCACGACACCCCGCCGCCGTCTATCGACGTTAGGGAGGAATCACGCCATGGACGCCGACCAACTCAGAACGCTGCAGGCGCCGCTCAAGGAGCGCTACCGCGAGGACGCCGACGCCGCCCTCATCGTGCTCAAGGCCGCAGGCGCGGTGGACGAGTCGGAGATCGCCTGCTCAGTCGATACCGGCAAGGCGCTGGTCGAGGCCGGCTTGCACCCCTCGGGCGGCGGTACCGGGCTGCAGGCCTGCTCCGGCGACATGCTGCTCCAGGCCCTCGTTGCCTGCGCCGGGGTGACGCTGAGAGCCGTCGCGACTGCGCTCTCCATCGACATCAGGGACGCGCAGGTGAGCGCCGAAGGCGATCTGGACGTGCGCGGCACCCTGGGAGTCGACCGCGATGCGCCGGTGGGTTTCCGCGCGATCCGCCTGCATTTCGCTCTCGCGAGCGACGCCACGCCGGAGGACCTCGACCGGCTCTACAAGCTCACCGAGCGCTACTGCGTCGTCTACCAGACGCTGACGGGTGGCGCTCCGGTGACCATCAGCCGTACGGACGGTGCGGCGACGCCCTAGTCGGCAGAGTCGGACTTGCGTCCGTAGCGCGCATGCACCGATCGGGCGCTGCCGGAGCGGCGCGCCTGCACGAAGTAGATCGCGACGAAGCTGATGATGATGACGGCGAGCGAGAACACCGTGGTCATCGTGCCGACTGCATAGAGCGAGGGCGTCGCCGCGGTCCCGGTGACGGCGACCATCTCGACCGGGAGCGTGTTGGCGGTGCCGGTCACCAGCGAGGTGCGCGGGAATTCGTCGTAGGAGAGGGTGAACCCGAAGAGGCCGACCGCGATCATGCCGGGCGCCATGATCGGGATGACGACGTTGCGCAGGTTTTGCCACTCGGTCGCGCCGAGGTCGCGCGCCGCCTCCTCCAGCGAGCGGTCGAAGCGGGCGAACACCGCCAGCATGATCAGCACCCCGATCGGGATGGTCCAGCTCAGGTGGGCGCCGAGCCCGCCGGACCACCACTGCGTCTGCATCTCCAGGTTGGCGAAGCCGAGGCCGATGCCGAGGCTGACCAGGAACGAGGGCGCCACCAGACAGGTAATCACGAGGTAGAAGAGGACCGTCCCGCCGCGGAAGCCCTTGCGGTAGGCGAGGCCGGCGAGGAACGACACCAGGACCGTCAGCGCCATCACGATCAACGCGAGTATCACCGACCGTCCGAAGGGCCAGCGGAAGTCCCCGATGTAGGTGGGGTCGATGACGTCCTTGAACCAGTGCAGCGAGAAACCGGTCATCGGGAACGTGAGCCCGCCCTGCGGCCCCTGGAAGGAGAGAATCGCGATCACCGCAATCGGCCCGTAGAGGAACAGCATGAACAGCCAGAAGAAGATCGTGCGCGGAATGAAGCCCGGCGCACGGCGGACCTTCTCCCCGCCCTTCACAGCTGCTTCCTCACGTCGACCAGGCTCATGATCCCGCCGACGATCAGCAGCAGCACGACCAGCAGCAGAACGGCACTGGCGCAGGCGAAGGGATATTGCAGCACGTCCACCTGATTGCGCATGGACATGAGCACCGTGCCGGCCTGGCCGCCGCTCAGCACCCGGATCGAGACGAAATCGCCCATCACCAGCGCGACCACGAAGATCGTGCCGATCGCGATGCCGGGCTTGCAGAG
>JAPOPO010000437.1 GCA_026712885.1 Rhodospirillales bacterium
CACCTGGTCGACCATGCGCGCGGCCACATCGAGCGCACCTGGAAGCGCCCCCCTGCCGAGCGTGCGCTTCGCACTCTACTCAGCGTGGCGCTGCCGCACCGGACCCTGGCGCGCCTCGCACTCTTGGCCGCGCGGGGACCGGCGCTGCTGGCGCCGCTCTTCGGTGGAAAACTCGGCGCTCTGCTCCGCCTCGCCGGCCGGCCTTCGTATGGGCCGAGCTGGGTCGAGCGGCCGCAGGTCATCCCGGCCCAGGGCCGGCGACGCAAGCGGGTGGCGCTGCTCACGGGCTGCGTGCAATGCGTGCTGGCGCCGGAGATCAACGAGGCGGCGGTGCGCGTGCTCACCCGCCACGGCTGCGAGGTGGTGGTGCCGCGCGGCGTCGGCTGCTGCGGCGCGCTCTCGCACCATCTGGGTGACGAGGCGCGCGGCCATGCTCAGGCCGGACGCACGGCGGCCGCGTTCGCGCGCGAGGAAGCCCAGGGCGGGTTCGATGCCATCGTCGCCACGGCATCAGGCTGCGGGACGATGCTCAAGGACTACGGCCACCTGCTCAAGGACGACGAGACCCACGCCGCAGCCGGGGCGCAGGTGGCAGCGCTCGCCCGCGATATCAGCGAGGTGCTCGACGAGCTGGGCGTCACCGGCCTCGGGCCGCCGCCCACGAGCGCGCCCGTCGCCTATCACTCGGCCTGCTCGCTGCAGCACGGCCAGAAGATCGACCGCCAGCCTATGGCGCTCCTCGCCGCCGCGGGTTACACCGTGCACACAGTTCCGGAGGGGCATTTCTGCTGCGGCTCGGCCGGCACCTATAATATGCTTCAGCCCGACTTGGCCGGGGCGCTCGGCGCGCGCAAGGCGACGGCAATCGAGAGCACCGGCGCTGCGTTCGTAGCTGCGGGTAATATCGGTTGCATGGTGCAGATTGCCGGCCACACTACGCTGCCGGTGGTGCATACGGTCGAGCTCCTCGACTGGGCGACCGGTGGGCCGCAGCCGCCTGCGCTGCAGCGATTCGCGGCCCCGTGACGTTGGGGCGCAACGGCCGGCCCGGACCGGGCGGCATCGGGCGAAGCCCTCGTTTTGAACACTCGTGGCGGGACAAGACGCCATGGACGTAACGACGGAGCGGAAGGACGGCGTGCTATCGGTGCGGGTGGATGGACGCATCGACGGCTCCACCGTGGTCGAATTCCAAGAGGCGATTGAAACTGCGATCGCCGACGGCGACCGCGCGGTCATCGTGGACTGCGAGAGGCTGAGCTACATCGGCAGTGCGGGTCTCCGTACCGTGCTCAATATCGCCAAGGCCGTCTCGAACCGTAACACGCGGTTCGCACTCTGCTCGCTTTCGGAACCGGTCCAGAGGATCTTCGAGAACAGCGGCTTCGACACGATCATCACGATTCGCCCGTCACGGGCCGAAGCACTCGCTGCCGTCGAGGTCTGACCGAATTGGAGAATAGAGGTTAGGCGCGCGAGCCAACCTCCTGCTGTGCTTCCTCCGTGAGCGCCTTGCCGGCGCTCGCTGCGGCCTCCGCCAGCAAATCGATCCACGGTTGACCGTGAGCGGCGACACGGTGGGTAAGGCCGATCCGCCGCAAGGGTTCGGGCGCATCGAAACGGAGGAAGCTCAAGTCGGGGACGGTCGCGCTTTCGGAAAGCGCAGCGGTTTCCGGAAGCAGCGTCAGTCCCGCTCCGCTCGCCACCAGCCTCGATAGCGTGGCGAGCGACTCCGCACCGCGGCGAACTTCCTGCATGCGCCACATCAGGCACGCGCCCAAGACCTGATCGGCCAGACAATGGCCGTCGCCCAGCGTGAGAAGCGGCCCGATATCGGCCCGCGCCAAGTCCGCTGGGCGCAGCTCGTCACCCAGTGCGCGGCGGATCGAAGCGAGCCGCTCCGTACGCCCGGCGAGCACGAGTCGATCTTCGAAGAGCTCTCGCTCTGGCAGCTCCAGCATGCCGAGTGGGAGCGAGACGATGGCTGCGTCGAGGCGACCGGCGAGCAGGCTGGACACCAGAGCCTGACCCGAGGCTTCCATGATGTCGAGCTCGACGCGGGGCGAGGCATCGTGCAGATGGGTCAGGACTCCGGGAAGCAAGTAGGGAGCAAGCGTGGAGACAATTCCGACGGCGACCCTGAGCGGGCCTGCCTCGAAGCGTTCCCCCATGGTCTCTAGCAGCAGCGTTTCGTCCAAGATTCTGAGCGTCTGTTCGTGCGCCTCCCGGCCGAGCGGGGTGAGGAGGACGCCGCGGCTCTCGCGCTCCACCAGCGGCCCGCCGAGCGAGGCCTCGAGCTCGCGAACTTGGAGCGAGAGCGCGGGTTGCGAGACGTGAACGCTCTCGGCCGCGCGGCTGAAGGAGCCGTGCTCGATCAAAGCCTGAAAATAGCGCAACTGACGCAAGGTAACGGGCATGGTCGGTCCTTGTGGGCGCGATCGCGGCGATGCAAGTGCGCGCGCCGCGCTATGCCAGAGAGCCTGTGCGTGGTCGGCGAGGCCGCAAGACGACACCCGCTGCCGTGCTCCTAGGCTTGGCGTGTCTCAATCGGTCCCGTGAAATCCTGCTGCGGTCGGGAAGTCGATCGGCGCCTGCCGGGCGGTCCGCCGGCCCACCCTTTGTGGCCGGGGCGG
>JAPOPO010000438.1 GCA_026712885.1 Rhodospirillales bacterium
ACTTCATGCGGGCGTCGGTCAAAGCAGCCGTTACTTCGGTCAAGTTCACAGCGCGATTCATGGCGAGATCTCCTTCCGCATGTCCGACCACTCCGACCGAACGAATCAAATCAGGAGTGAGCGGTCGGTATGCCCCGCTTCGAGGCCTCGTCGCCACCCGATTCTTGCTTCGTGCGCGCGGCCAGCGTCCGATCCAGCCAGCCGATCTTCATTTCCGGCGGCGGCGAGCGCGCGGGCGATGCACGCCCGCTGCTCGAGGCCGCCGGCTATTCGGTCACCCAGATGGCCTCGCTGGGGAATAATTCCGGGTCGGGAGAGTGGCGCCCAAGACCCTGACCAGCCCCTCAAGGTGGACCGAGTTAACGCGATGTCAATTGATGCCCACCATGCCTCCAGCCGAATCGGTATTTCGGCGGCGGTGCAATCGCAGGGGGCCGTGGCAAGCCGTGGACGGGTGCCGGCTGGCGCGGCATGATGGGCGGACAGGGAATGAGGGGCGAGAGACGCTCCCGGGGAGGCGACGATGACTGCGACCGTGATTCGGAACGGGCGTATTGTGACCGCAGTGGACGACTATCGGGCCGATATCCTGATGGAGGACGGCCGGGTCCGCATGATCGGCACCGATCTGCCCGTCGGCGACGGGATACCCGAGCACGATGCGAAGGGCTTGCTGGTGTTGCCGGGCGGCGTCGACGTGCACACGCACCTCGATTGGGACTTCGGGCCGGCGCGCACGGCGGACACCTTCTACACCGGCTCCCAGGCCGCGGCCTTCGGCGGCACCACCACGGTCGTGGACTTCGCCGCCCAGGTGAAGGGGACGAGCCCGCTCGACGGCCTGGCCGACTGGCACGAGCGCGCCTCGGTCGCCGCGGTCGACATGGGCGCCCACATGATCATCACCGAGGTGAACGACCAGACCCTGATCGACATGAAGAGCCTGATCCACGACGAGGGCGTCAGCACCTTCAAGCTCTTCACCGCCTATCCCGACGTGCTGATGATCGACGACGGCCAGATCTTCAAGACGATGCGCCAGGTGGGTGCCCACGGCGGGATGGTGCAGATCCATGCCGAGAACGGCCACGTCATCGACGTGCTGGTGCAGGAGGCGCTCGACGCCGGCAACACCAGCCCCAAGTGGCACATGCTGACCCGCCCGACCCTGATGGAGGGCGAGGCCACCCACCGGGTCATCCGCATCGCCGAGCTCGCCGAGGCGCCGGTCTACATCGTGCACCTCTCGGCGGGCGAGGCGCTCGACGCGGTGACGGAGGCGCGCGATCGCGGCCTCCCGGTCCATGCCGAGACCTGCCCGCACTATCTCTTCCTCACCGACGAGGAGTACGACCGGCCGGGCTTCGAGGCCGCCAAGTTCGTGATGCCCCCGCCGCTCCGGGGCGCCGCGCACCAGCACGCGCTCTGGCGCGGTCTCAAGACCGACGACCTCCAGGTCATCGCCACCGACCATTGCCCGTTCTGTTTCAGCGAGAACGTGCTGGGCCTGCGCCTCTCCAAGGAGCTCGGCCGCGACGACTTCAGCAAGATCCCCAACGGCGCGCCCGGTCTCGAGACCCGCATGCCGCTGGTCTACGACGGCGGCGTGCGCCGCAACGGCATGTCGCTCAACCGCTATGTCGAGCTGACCGCGACCGCGCCGGCGAAGCTCTTCGGCCTGTTCCCGCGCAAGGGCACAATCGCGGTGGGCTCCGACGCCGACATCGTGCTGTTCAACCCGAACGAGACCTGGACCATCCATGCCGCCGAGCATCACAGCCGGGTCGAGTACTCGCTCTTCGAGGGCCGCGAGATCACCGGCCGGGTGAGCAAGGTGTTCCTGCGGGGCGAGCTGATCGTCGACGGCCGGGAATGGCTCGGCCGCGAGGGCGGCGGCCAGTTCCTCAAGCGCGGCCAGGCGGGGAAGGCGAAGTAGGCTCTACGGCACCAGCACCATCTTGCCGAAGACCTCGCGCTCGGCGGTGCGCCGCGCCGCCGTCTGGATGTCGGCGAGCGGGTAGACGGTATCGATCACGGGGCTGAGCCGGCCTTCCGCCATCAGCGCGAAGACGTGCGCGATCTCGCGGCGGCCGGCGAAGTGGCTGCCGTGGATCGTCATGTGCTTGCGGAAGAGCTCGATCACGTTGAGCGGCACTTCCTCGCCCGCGTGGGCCCCGCAGGTGACGAGGCGCCCGTTGAAGCAGACCGCATCGATGCTCTGGCGCAGCACGTCGCCGCCCACGCTCTCGATCACGAGATCGACGCCGCGCCCGTCGGTGAGCCTGAGCGCCTCGTCCCGGATGCTCTGGCGCGTGTAGTCGATGGTCTCGGCGGCGCCGAGCGCGCGCGCCTTTTCCAGCTTGGCGGCGGAGCCTGCGCTCGCGATCACCCGCGCGCCGTGCAAGAGCGCGACCTGGATCGCCGATGAGCCGACCACGCTGCCGGCCGCGTTGACCAGCACGGTCTGTCCCGCCTGCACGCGGCCGAGCGCGACCGTCATGTGCCAGGCGGTGCCGAGCCCGATCATGCCGGCGGCGGCGGTCTCGAACGGCAGAGCGTCCGGCAGCGGGATCACCGAGAGCGCGTGCGAGACGGTGTATTCCGCGTGCGTCCCCCATTGGCCTGCGCCGATGCGGCCATGCGTGAAATCCACGCCGTCCAGCCCGCTCAGCCAGGGCTCGGACAAGGGATCGCCCTGGGCGAAGTCGATGGCGACGCGGGTGCCGGGCGCAGGTCCGTCCACGCCCGGCCCGAGGGCCGCGATCTCGCCGACGCCTTCGCAGCCGGGCACGTGCGGCAGCGCCACCG
>JAPOPO010000166.1 GCA_026712885.1 Rhodospirillales bacterium
CATGCAGAAGCACTGCGAAGAGAAAGCGGGCGTGCGCGGCTGGACCATCGACGAGGTGTACGACGAATACGTTCAGGAGATGTGCCTGAAGCGCGTCACCACCTGCCAGGACGTGGCCGACGCCGTGCTGTTCATGGCGAGCGAGGACAGCCGCCAGATCACCGGCCAGGCCATCACGGTCGACGGCGGCTGGGACGTGTAGCGCGGTTGAAGCAGGAGTGACGGCGATGTACGCGCCCTTCGAACTGGACATTCCGACCAACCTGGACGGCGCCCTGGCTGCGCTGGCGAACGGGGACGGCGAAACCGTGCTCCCCATCGCCGGCGGCACGAACCTGATCGTCGACATTCGCGCCAAGCGCGATCGGCCGGACCGGATGGTGGGCCTCGGCGAAGTGGACGAGCTGCTCGGCATGGAGTTCGGGCCCGAGCGCATCTCCTTCGGCGGCCGCACCACCGTGAGCGACCTGCTGCGCTCGCCCGAGATCGCCGGGGAGGCGCCCTCGCTGATCGAGGCCGCGCGCCTTTTCGGCGGGCTCATGGTGCGCAACACCGGGACCGTCGCCGGCAACATCGCGAGCGGCTCGCCGGCGGCAGACCTGGTGCCGCCCCTGCTCGTGCTCGACGCCGAGCTGACGCTGGCGAGCGTGTCGGGCACGCGAACCCTCGCGCTGGACGACTACTACCTCGGCTACAAGCAGGACGCGCGGCAGCCGGACGAGCTGATCACCCGGATATCCTGGCCGCGGCTGCCGGAGAACTCGGCGAACAGCTTCTACAAGCTCGCGCGCCGCAAGGGCGATGCCATCACCGTCACCGGCGTGGCGGTGGCGCTCTCGGTGGCTGACGGCACATGCACCAGGGCGCGGATCGCGCTTGCCTCCGTCGCGCCCGTCGTGCTCCGCGCCAAGCAGGCCGAGGCCGTGCTGGAGGGCCGGTCGCTCACCCCCGCGCTCATCGACGAGGCCGCGGAGGCGGCGGCGGAGACCTGCACGCCCATCGACGACATCCGGGCTTCCGCCGGCTACCGCCGCCACACGGTGGAAGCCCTGACCCGGCGCCTGGTGACCCAGGCGTGGGAACGGCTGGCCTGAGGGAGTGACGCACATGCCCGAGACGAGGACCATCACGCTCCGCATCAACGGCCGCGAGGAGGAAGGCCGCTTCCCCGCCCATCGCACGCTGCTGGAGGCGCTGCGCCACCTCGGCCACATGGAAGTGAAGTGCGGCTGCGAGAAGGGCGACTGCGGCGCCTGCGCCGTGCTGCTCGACGGCACGGCCGTGGACAGCTGCCTGACCCTCGCCTGGATGGCGGCGGGCAAGGAGATCACCACCGTCTCCGGCCTCGGCGATCTGGATGCGCCCCATCCCTTGCAAAAGGCCTTCGCCGACAGCGGCGCCGCGCAGTGCGGCTACTGCATTCCGGGCATCATCGTCGCGGCCAAGGCGATCATCGACGAGAACCCCGAGCCGAGCGAGGACGACATCCGCTTAGGGCTGAGCGGCAACCTCTGCCGCTGCACCGGCTACACCAAGATCTTCGAGGCCATCGCCGATGCCGCGGACGAAATGCGCACCGAGGGAGGTGCACCATGACCCATACCGACGTCGATCCGGGGACGCTGGCCAACGTCCAGTTCCGGCAGGTCGGCAAGCCGCTGACCCGCACCGATGCGCCGGGCAAGGTCACCGGGCGGACGCCCTATGCGGGCGACTACGTGATGCCGCACATGCTGCACATGCGGGTAGCCCGCGCCGATATCGCGAGCGCTCGGCTCGCTCGCCTCGACGTCTCGAAGGCACGGGCGCTCCCGGGCGTCGCCTGCGTGCTGACCGCCGACGATCTCGCCGACCGCACGGCGGCCACCGACATCCCCGGCCAGACCGGCCAGAAGCGGCTCGATACCGACCAGCCGATCCTGGTGAAGGACCGGGTGCGCTACTACGGCGAGCCGCTGGCGCTGATCGCGGCGGAGACGAAAGACATTGCCGACCACGCGGCGGAGCTGATCGAGGTCGAGCTGGAGCCGATCCCCGGCGTCTACGACCCGCTGGAGGCGCTGAAGCCCGGCGCGCCGCTGGTCTATGGCTCGGACAACATCGTCGCCACGCGCAAGATCAAGAAGGGCGATGCCGGGGCAGGCTTCGCCGAGGCCGATCTGATCGTCGAGAACACCTACAAGACGCCCTTCCAGGAGCACGCCTTCCTGGAGCCCGAGGTCGGCCTCGCCTGGGTGGACGAGAACGACGTGGTCAACATCCGCGTCTCGACCCAGGTGATCGAGCACTTCCGGCCCATCGCCGATGCCCTCGGCGTGCCGCACAACAAGGTGCGCGTGCGCGGCGCGCTGGTGGGCGGCGGCTTCGGCGGCAAGGAGGACATGACCGTCGAGGTCTATCTCGCGCTGCTCGCCAAGCACACCGGGCGGCCGGTGCGGCTGGAATACTCGCGCGAGGATTCCTTCGTCGGCCACGGCAAGCGCCATCCCTTCATCCTGACCTACCGCACGGGCGTCACGAAGGAGGGCAAGATCACGGC
>JAPOPO010000439.1 GCA_026712885.1 Rhodospirillales bacterium
GCCAGTCCGCCGTGTGGCGACGGAAGCCGAGCTCCCGCGCCGACCGGCTCCCGATCTCCTCCCTCACCTCGGCAAGCACCCCCAGCCCGGGAACCTCACGCTTTCCGCCGGCATCGGGCCGGCGCGTGCGCGAGCAGAGGGCGTGAGCCTTGCCCATCCAGCCGGCGCCCACGAGTCCGATCTTCAGCTCTCGCATGAGTCCATCCAATCCAGTGACAGTTCGTTGGCCGACAGGGCCATGAGGGGAGCAACGAAGGGAGCGCCCAAGCCGGGGCCCCGCGCCGCAGCGGCATCCTATCAAGCGCCCCGAATCCAGGCCAGCGTCGCCCGGCGATGGAACAATTCACGCCGAATCGATCCAGGCACGAGCCTTCGCGGCGTCGAGAGAGCGGCCGGCGAATGGCGCTGGCCTTGGCAACGGCGATCGGTCACCATGCCGCGCAGCGCAGACCCCGGCAGCGCAACAATCGTTTGTGCCTGCCAGGGAGGACACACGATGCGCCGCGCCATGCGGCGCCGATAGCGAGGGAGAGGCACATGGATCTCGGATTGAAGGGCAGGAAATCGCTGGTGACCGGCGGCACCAAGGGGATCGGCCGCGCGATCGCGAACGAGCTTGCGGCGGAGGGCGCCGATGTCGCGATCTGCGCGCGCACCGAGGCCGATGTGGAGGAAGCGGTCGCCGCGCTTGCCGCGACCGGCGTTCGCGCCTCGGGCCGCACGCTCGATGTCGGCGACGGGCCGGCCGTGCGCCAGTGGGTCGACGACGTCGCCGCCGAGTTCGGCGGGCTCGATATCGTGGTGCCCAATGTCAGCGCGCTTGCGGCCAGCCCGGACCTGGAGTCCTGGCAGAAGGAATTCAATGTCGACATGATGCACACCGTCCATGCGGTGGAGGCGGCGCTGCCGCATCTGGAGAAGTCGGACGCGGGCTCCATCGTGGTGATTTCGAGTGTCTCGGGTATCGAGATCGACTTCGCCGCCGGGCCCTACGGCGTCTTCAAGGCGGCGCTGATTCACTATGCCGCCGGGCTCAGCCGCCAGCTTGCGCCCAAGGGCATCCGCGCCAACTCGGTCTCGCCCGGCAACACCTATTTTGAGGGCGGCTTCTGGCAGGATATCGAGAAGGGCAATCCGGACCTGTTCAACCTGGCTTTGAGCCTCAACAAGACCGGGCGCATGGCGACGGCCGAGGAGGTGGCCAACGCGGCGGTGTTCCTCGCGAGCCCCAGGGCAAGCTTCATCACCGGCACCAACATCAAGGTCGACGGTGCGCTGACCGACGGCGTGCAGTACTGAGCCGATCCGGCGGCGATCGGGGGAGGCTGCGATGGCGGATGCTGAGTGGACGGTCTACCTCTCCGGTGAGATCCATACCGACTGGCGCGATCGCATTCGCGCCGGGGCTGAGGCGCAGGGCCTCGATATCGCGTTCGTCTCGCCGGTGACCGACCACGCGGCAAGCGACGATTGCGGGGTCGCCATCCTTGGCGCCGAGGAGCGGCCCTTCTGGAAGGACCACAAGGGCGCGCGGGTCAACGCGATCCGCAACCGCACCCTGATCCGCCGCGCGGATATCGTGGTCGTGCGCTTCGGCGACAAGTACCGGCAGTGGAACGCGGCCTTCGACGCCGGTTACGCCGCCGCGCTGGACAAGCCGATCATCACGCTGCGCGACGCGGCGCTGACCCATGCGCTGAAGGAGGTGGACGGCGCCGCGCTGGCTGTCGCCGAGACGCCGGAGCAGGTGGTCGAGCTGCTGCGCTACGCGATGACCGGCACCCTTCCGTCCGCCGCGTAGAGGAGACCCCTCATGCCCAAGATCGACTTGGACCGTGTACCGGTGAAGACCGGCTCGATCTATCCGGCGCCCTTCAAGGCTATGGCGGATGCGCGCGCCCGCCAGGCGCTGGGGGATGCAGGCGGATTGACCCAGTTCGGAGTCAACCTGACGCGGCTGCCGCCCGGTGCTGCGAGCGCGCAACGCCATTGGCACGAGGCCGAGGACGAGCTTGTTTTCGTCGTTTCGGGCGAGCTGGCGCTGGTCGAGGAGGGCGGCGAGACGCTGCTCCGGGCAGGCGAGGCCGCGGCGTTCAAGGCCGGCCACGCCGACGGCCACCACCTGGTGAACCGCTCGGCGGAGGATGCGGTGGTGCTCGAGATCGGGACCCGCGCCGGCGAGGAGCGCGGCCACTATCCAGACATCGACCTGGTCTACGAGAAGCGTGATGGTGGGATCCGCTTCACCAACAGGGCGAGCGAGCCCTACGACTGATCCGCGCCGGGGAGCGGCCCCGGCCTATTCGCCGATGGCCGGCCGGTAGGTGCCGAAGTTCCACAGGTGGCCCTCGGGGTCGCGCGCCGAGTAATCGCGCGAGCCGTAAGGCGTGTCCTCCAATTCCCGCACGATATCGGCTCCGGCTTCGACGGCGCGCTCGTAGTGGGCGTCCGCATCCTCGACCACGATATAGATCGACTGCGTGACGCCGCCGAGGTCGCAGGGCGTCTGCATTTTCAGCTCGTCGTCTCGTAGCGAGCCCACCATGACCATGCCGCCATCGAACGCGAGCTGGGCGTGGGCGATCGTGTCGTCCGGGCCCGGCACGACCATGACTTCGGTGAAGCCGAACGCCTCCTTGAGCCAGGCGATCGCGGCAGGCGCGTCACGATAACTGAGGCATGGAACGACAGAGGGGCCGGTCTCGGTCATGGCGGGTTCCTTCTGGAGCATCCGAATGAGCTGATCGAGGAGCGTTTCGGCAGGGGCCTCGACTGTCACCACGTCCTCTTCCTCCGTTTCCGGCGGCGGTTCATGGACGGGCTCATCGTCGTCGGCCTCCCTCTCGGCGGGCGCGAGCGGCTCGTCTTCGGCTACGGCTGGCGCGGTTTCGGGGCAGCGGGTGTTCCGCCGGCTTGGTGGGCCGAGTGCGAGGAACGCATCGCGCGAGAGGCCGAGGGTCTGGTCGACTTCCTCCACAACGTCGACCGTTTCAAGCACAAGGAAGTCGTCATCCGCTTCGACAACTTCGACGATGAAGCTGTCGGTTACCGCCTGCCGGTACTCGTCGAGCGCAACGGGGCCGCCAAAGGGAGTATCGAAGCGAAGCTCGGCAAGTGCCTCGCGTAGCTGCTCGTGCCCTTCGCCCAGGACGCCGCCGGTCTCTTCGAGGGCGAGGAGAAGCGCCTTGGTGTTGACGTAGTAGGCGAGCGCGAAAAGGCCCGGCGCCGGGCCTGCGTCCGGGAAGCTCTCGCGGTAGCGCGTCGCGAGTTCCTCCCACTCATCGTTGTCGTCGCTTTCCGAGACGGGCAGCGCCGAAATCGCCCCCGTCAACAAGGGCCGGATGGTGTCGCCCGCGCGCAGGAGGCGGCTGCTCAAGGTCGTGGAGCTCGTCACGACGGCGGCCTGCCCGCCAGCCTCGCCATAGGCCTCAAGAAAACTCTCCGCCGCGCGGGGCTCCAAAGCCAGGAACAGCCCATCCGTCTCGGTACGCGCGACCGCCTCGGCGAGGCGGGTGGTGTCGCTTGCGCCCGGTGAGACCCAGTGCCTGGCCAGCAGGCGACCGCCTGCGGCGCAATAATCCAGCACGAAGCCCATGAGCTGGGTGTAGGGCAGCGAATAGTCCTCGCTGACCGTTACGATCGTGTGGATGTTCTTCTCTTCGTACGCATAGTGCCCAAGCCCTGCGATCCACTGCAGGCTATCGGGATTGAAGCGGAAGAAGTTCTCGGCCGGCGCACGCAGGGTGGCGTCCTGTGCGGCCGAGGCGCCGTTGATGAAGGTCACCTCCGGCACGCTCTTGGCGAAATCGCGGATCGCGATACCCTCGATCCCCGCGAGGGGGCCGATGACGATGCTGGCGCCGCGCTCGATCAGCAGGCGGGCCTTCGCGACCACGGAGTCCGGGGTCCCGTCCGTGGATTCGATGAGGGCCTCGATGGGTCGCACACCGTCGCTCTCCTCGTGCTCCTTCATGGCCAGCTCGTGGCCGCGCAGGGCATCCCGCCCGAGCGGCTCGAAGGCTCCTTCGAGGGTAGCGAGCACGCCGATCTTCAGGGGCTCGGTGTCGGCGTTCGCTTGGATACCGACCAAGAGCGAAGCGGCGACCAGGAAAACCCACGCGATGGGGCGTAACGCGCGTGGCCCGCGATCGCGCGAGCGTCCGCGGCGCCTGCTTCCTGAGCGTGGCGTCACCTTCGTCACGCTGTGTCAATCATGCTGAGGTGTGTGCAATCCGAGGCATTGAGACGTATGCCGCGCGCATCGCCGCTCGCGCGACATTGCCGCAGGACCTTATAGCGGCCCAAACCGGCCAATGCCATGCGCGCGTCGCGCGGAACATGGGCGGCAATTCGGTCGCGCGGGCCATGACATCGGTGAGAATTCCGGGCTAGGCTAGGAGGCAGCAGGCTGTCGGCGCACGGCGCAGCGCGCCTTGGCTGACGCTCAACCCAGGGAGGAGGCAATCATGGCAAAGACCACGCAGCATCGGAAACAGGGACCGAGCAGGCGCTCGATTCTCAAGGGCGCCGCCGCAGTGGCCGGCGTCGCGGCCGGCACGAAGGCGCTTGGCGGATTTCCCACGGTCTGGGCGCAGGACACGAAGGACATCGTGATCAACCATTCGGGCATGTCCTACTCGACGATCATCCAGATCGCCGAGCAGGCGACGGTGGATCTGCCGTTTTCGGTGGAGATGGCCGTCACCGATCACGCCGGCATGCTCAACCGGCTGACGACGCAGTCCGATTCGATCGACGTCGCCGACATCGAGCTCTGGATGCGGGTCATCACCGTGCCGCGCGGCATCTACCAGGCGGTCGATCCCGCCAAGATCACGCACTGGGACAAGACGACGACGCTCTATCGGGAAGGCAC
>JAPOPO010000440.1 GCA_026712885.1 Rhodospirillales bacterium
CCTCCTCGCCCTCTCCGTGCTGCCGTTCACGGCACACGCGCAAGACGATGTCTATGCGGGCTTTCCGGTTACCGTGAAGGGCTATGAGGGCTCGGCGACGACGTCGGTCTCCTACGGCGGCCAGATCGCCCGCCAGGTCCTCCATGACTCGCTGAAAAAACTCGCTGGCAAGGGCACCGGCGCGCCAGACGACGCGTTGAAGGCCAGGATGACCGCCGAGGGCGAGGACGCGGGCCGCGCGATCATCGCGCCGGCCACCAAGGGGCCGTTCGTGGTGAAGCAGAGCGGCGTCGACGAGCTCAGCAAGGGCACCAACCTCGCGGGCAAGACCTGGAAGGGCGCGGTGCCGGGCATGCCCAACAACATGACCGGGCCGGAGCTGGTGTCGTTCTGGATCGGCAAGGCGTCCGCGGCGGAGAAGGGCTTCGATGCGGCGAACGGCTACGACTACCCGCAGCTCATCTCCAAGTTCCTGCTAGGCGCGGTGTTCTACAA
Source organism: Rhodospirillales bacterium (assembly GCA_026712885.1). Taxonomy (GTDB): domain Bacteria; phylum Pseudomonadota; class Alphaproteobacteria; order UBA828; family UBA828; genus WTGU01. Next base: position 496 of record JAPOPO010000440.1, read on the forward strand.
ACAGGCGGTCGACAACTACCTGGACGAGAAGCTGCGCGCCGACACCAAGCCCAACGACAAGCCCTACAAGGAAGGCGCCGCCTATACCGGCAAGGAGCACTCCTGGGACGAGGCGTTCGGCTATTTCGGCACGCCCGCCCACACGCTGAGCCTGACGCCGCAGGCGGTCTACGAAATCGCCAAGCAGGGCAGCAAGTCGGAGCAGCCGGAAGACGCGCTGGCTCTCGCCGATCTGAACCAGGACGGCGCGGTCGACCTCAAGAGCGAGATGACTTTCGGGCCGGCCTACTACGCCGCCGGCTTCGACAAGTCGGGCACCGACTACCTCCACACCATCACCCAGGCCTTCCTCGACGGCCGCAAGGTGATCACGGAGGCAAAGGGTGCGGCGCTCACCGACGACCAGCGAAGCGCGCTCCAGGGCTATGCGGAGACGATCCGCACCAACTGGGAGAGGGTGCTCGCCGAGGCCGTGTTCAAGTACGCGGGCTCGGTCTACAAGGACCTCGGCAAGTTGGAGACCATCCTCGAGTCCGGCGGCGATCCCGCCAAGGCCTTCCGCGCCTACGCCAAGCACTGGGGCGAGCTGAAGGGCTTCGCGCTCGCGCTCCAGACCGGCCGCGACAACCTGGGAGAGACGGCGGTCAGGCTCAATCGCATCATCGGCTTCGGCCCGGTGCTTCTGAATTCGAGCCAGGTGACTGACATCGACAGCCAGGGCAACTACGTGAAGGACGAGGCCAAGCCGCTCGCGACGTACCGGTACGACATGCTCAAGCTGCAAGACCTCATGGTCTCCGCTTTCGCCGTGGAGGCCCGCCAGAACGATCAGCTTTCCGACATGGAGTCGCTGCTGGAGAAGCTGGGCGACGGCGCGAGCGCCGAGAACGACTGAGGCGTCTCTTGTTGCAGCAACAGTAGGTTGGGAGGCAAGCGGGGGCGCGGTGGAGTCGATCGTTCTCGACTATCTCGGCGGGCTCGCCGACGGCTTCGTCGATCCAAAGAAGCGGGTCTTCGTCGGCTACTTGTTTGCGGCGCTCGCCATCGCCTGCGTCGTGATGCTGGCCGCCTCGGGATGGAACCTCCGCGCCGGCGCGGCGAACGGCCGCCGGCTGGTCTTCTCCCGCGCGATCTGGTGGTCGGCGTCGGCCCGCGCCGACTACAAGATGTTCGCGCTCAACCAGGCGCTGATGATGGTGATCGCGCCCCGGCTGGTCGGCCGGATGGCGATTGCCACCGCCCTCTTCACAGGGCTGCACACGCTGGTCGGCGGGCGGCCGGACTTGGCCTTCGTCGTGCCCGGCTGGCTCGTCGTAGCGAGCTTTACGGCCTGCCACTTCCTCTGCGACGACCTCTCCAAGTACCTGGTGCACCGCGCGCTGCACCGCTGGCCGGTGCTCTGGGCCTTCCACAAGATCCATCACTCGGCGACGACGCTGACGCCACTCACGGTCTACCGCACCCATCCGCTTGAGGCGGTCTTGTTCAGCCTGCGCGGCAGCGCCGTGCAGGCCGGCGTGGTCGCGGTCTTCATCTTCTTCTTCGGCAGCGCGGTGGACCTCTTCACGGTGCTGGGCGCGAGCGTCTTCCTGTTCGCGTTCAATGCCGCAGGCTCCAACCTGCGCCATTCACACGTTCGCATCAGTTATGGGCGGCAGGTCGAAAAAATCCTGATGTCGCCAGCCCAGCATCAGATCCACCATTCGGTGGAAGAGCGTCACCACGACAAGAACTTCGGCACCGTGCTTTCGCTCTGGGATTGGCTGGGCGGGACCCTCTACCGCGCGGAGAAGGGCGAAGCGCTGCGCTACGGCCTGACCCGCGACCCGGCTCCGGAGATGAACGGCCTCGCGGCGCTCTACCTGAGGCCGGTGCTGGAGGCGGGCCAGAGTCTTCGAATCGGTGCTGCTGCGGCGGCGGACGCGCTTGCGAATCGCCCCGCTTCCAACCCACAATCGACCGGGGTTGGGCAGAATGCGAGCGTGTTCCATGCGTCGCGATTCGCGCGGCAGGCCATTGGAGGCCGATAGCGACGGCCCGGCAGGAGCGGGAAAGCGTCTCTTCGCCGAGTACGAGATCCGGCCGGCGTTCTACGACGAAATGTTCGAGGCCACCGGCGTGCCCCGCGCCCATTGCCGGGAGCTCTGCGAGGCGCTCGACGGGATGCGCCCTGCCGAAATTGCCGCCATGCAGGAGTACGCCGAGCGCTCCTTCCTGCACCAGGGGATCACCTTCGCGGTCTACGGCGAGGAAGGGGCGCAGGAGCGGATCATCCCCATCGACTTCCTGCCGCGGCTGCTGGACGCCGCCGAATGGGACCTGGTCGAGCGGGGCCTGAGGCAGCGGCTGGAGGCGCTCAACCGCTTCCTCGCCGATGTCTACGGGCCGGGGCGGATCATCGAGGAGGGCGTGGTGCCGGTGGACCTGGTGCGGGGCTGCCCG
>JAPOPO010000098.1 GCA_026712885.1 Rhodospirillales bacterium
AATTCTTCGGAGACCGCGAGTTCGAGCGCCGGCGCCCGCAGATGCGGCGGCCCAGCGCACTAGGCTCCGGCGTGATCGTGGACGCGGAGAACGGCTACCTGCTCACCAACAATCACGTCGTCGAAGTCGGGGAAGAGATCACCGTCACGCTGACCGACCGCCGCGTGTTCAAGGCCGAGCTGGTGGGCGCCGACCCTGAGACGGATGTCGCATTGCTCAAGATCGATGCCGATTCGCTTTCTGCCATGCCGCTTGCGAACTCGGACGGCTTGCAGGTCGGCGACTACGTCGTGGCCATCGGCAACCCCTTCGGGCTGGGTCAGACCGTCACCGCCGGAATCGTGAGCGCCCTCCGCCGCTCTGGCATTCTCCCCCTTGGTCCCGATTCCTACCAGGACTTCATCCAGACTGACGCCGCCATCAATGTCGGCAATTCCGGCGGTGCGCTCATCAACCTCGAGGGCGAGCTCGTCGGCATCAACACCGCGATCTTCTCCGGGCGTGGCGGCAATATCGGCATCGGCTTCGCCATCCCGATCAACATGGCGCGCCAGGTCATGGACCAGCTGCTCACTCACGGCGAGATCCAGCGCGGCCGCATCGGCGTGCAAATTCAGGACCTCACTCCCGAAATCGCCGAGGCGCTCGGGACCACCTATCGGAAGGGCGCTCTGGTCGCCCAGGTGTTACCGGGCACGCCGGCGGAAGCGGCCGGGATTCAGCGTGGTGACGTGGTCGTCCAGATGAACGGCGATCCCGTGACGGGTTCTGCCGATCTGCGCAACAAGGTCGGCATGCTGCGGGTGGGCGACGCGGGTCGGCTGACCGTCGTGCGAGAGGGCGAAACCATGACCATCGATCTCGCGGTCGGCGAGGCCAGGAAGGTCGCCCTCGGCCTTGGCAGCCAAGTACCGGAGCTGAAGGGCGTCGTGCTCGGCCCGATCGACCCCTCGTCGCCGCTCCACGAAGAGGTGGAGGGGGTGCTGGTCATCGAGGTCGAGGAGGGCACGCCGGCCTGGGAGGCCGGATTGCGCGCGGACGATGTCGTCGTCCAGGTCAACCGCCGCGAGGTGCGCGAGCCTGACGAAATCGTGGCTGTGGTGGAGGAGACCGGACTACCCATTCTGCTGAACGTCCGACGCGGCGAGGGGGCGCTCTTCTTGTTGATCCGCTGACGCCAAGAGGCACCCGGCGGCCGCTTGGCCGCAGGTGCCGCGCGCTCAGGCGGAGATGCGCATCTGGATGGGGCCTTCGGCGCGCTGGTTGATCAGTTGATCGAGGTAAGCATTGCCGCTTTCGTCGATCTCGTCGGGTGTGCCCTGCCACATGATCGTCCCCTCGTGCAGCATGGCGAGCCGGTCGAAGCTCTCCCGTGCGACGCTCATGTCACTCGTCACCGTGAGCGCGGTGACGCCGCTCCGCTCTATGGCGCCTCGAATGAGTGCGACTATTGCGCCGGTCAGGATCGGGTCGAGCCCCGCGGTCGGGTCGTCGAGCACGAGGAACCGGGGCTCGGCGGCGATCGCACGGCCCAGCGCGACCCGCTTCTGCATACCCCCGGAAAGCTCGGCCGGCGAAAGGTCGGCGACGTCGGGCTTGAGGCCCACCGCTGCAATAGTCTCCACCGCCTGCCGCTTGGCGATGCGGCGGGCCATCCCCTGGCCGTGGATCAGGGTGAAGGCCACATTCTCCCACACGGTGAGGCTGTCGAAGAGCGCGTTCTGCTGAAACAGCACACCAACGTCGCGCATCAGGCGCTCCAGCCCGCTCTTGTCGAAAGTCGCGAGATCGGTGTCGCCGTAGCGAACGCTGCCGCCATCCATTGGCATCAATCCGAGCAGGCACTTCAGCAATACCGACTTGCCGCTCGACGAGGGGCCGACCAGCACGGTCGAGCGCCCTTCCGGCACGTCGAGATCGACCCCGCGCAGCACCGGCTTGCCGTCGAACGCCTTGACCACGCCGCGCGCCGTGACCGTAATGCTCATGGCACGTCTCTAGCGCGGCCTGCGCCTAAAGTCGAACCGCACCTTGGGGAGAGGCCGGTGTTCCGCCGGCCGGCAAGCGAGGACTCCGATCATGTCCGACGACACGCTGCTTGAACGCCGGCACCGGCTGCTCGGTGCCGGCGCGCCGCTCTTCTACGACCGGCCGCTGCACCTGGTGAAAGGGGAGGGGGTCCGGGTCTGGGATAGCGACGGGCGGGTTTACCTCGACGCCTACAACAACGTGCCACACGTCGGGCATTGCCATCCCCATGTGGTGGACGCGCTGGCGGATCAGGCCGGTCGGCTCAATCTCTCCACTCGCTATCTGGACGAGCGCATTCTCGACTACGGCGAGGCCCTGACGGCAACCTTTGCGGACGAGCTCTCCCGCGTCTCGCTCGTCTGCTCGGGCACCGAGGCCAGCGAGCTCGCACTCAGAATGGCCCGGGCCTGCACCGGCAACGAGGGCGTGATCGTCACCGACTTCTGCTACCACGGGAACTCCGCCGTGGTCGCCGGACTCTGCACCGCGTTCGAGATGCCCGAGGGAATCGACCCAAGAGTGCGCACGATCAGGGTCCCCGAAGCCGACGATGACCCGGCCGAGGCGGCGGCGGAGGTCGAGGCCGCCATCGCCTCGATGGCCGAGGCAGGCATGAAGCCCGCCGCGATATTCTTCGACACGATCTTTGCGACCGAGGGCATGCCGGCGGTGCCCGAGGGTTATGTCGAGCGGGCGGTCGCTCTCGCCCGAGAGGCCGGCGGGCTCTACATCGCGGACGAGGTGCAGCCGGGCCTTGGGCGCACCGGCGCAGGGATGTGGGGGCACCAGCTCTACGACGCCGTGCCGGACCTCGTGACCCTCGGCAAGCCGCTCGGCAACGGCCATCCGCTGGCGGGCGTCGTCGCCCGGCCGGAGTGGATCGACGGCTTCGCGGACAAGGCGATGTATTTCAACACCTTCGGCGGCAACCCGGTCTCCTGCGCGGTGGGGCATGCGGTGCTTGAGGTGATCGAGCGGGAGCGCCTCATGGAGAACGCGCGCAAGGTCGGAGCGCATCTGCAGGAGGGGCTGCTCGCTCTCGGCAACAAGCACGCCATGATCGGAGCGCCGCGCGGGCGGGGTTTCTTCACAGGGGTTCCATTCTTCGCCGACGGGGACCGCGAAACGCCGGCGCCTGATCTGACCAAGGCCGCTGTGAACGGGATGCGCGAGCGGGGCGTGCTGATCAGCCGCACCGGCCGGCGCGACCATGTGCTCAAGATTCGACCGCCCATGCCGTTCTCCGCGGCGGACGCGGACCTGCTTCTCGCCGCCCTCGACGAAACTCTTGATTCGCTCGCGTGACAGGGCGCCCATGATCGACTTCTATCGCTTGCCGCTCGACGAGCGGGCTGAACGTCTGCGCGCGCTCGCCAGAGATGCACTGCTCCGCTGGGGCGTGCGGGACTGCGAGCCCGAGATCCTGAAGGTCCGCGAGAACGCCGTGTTCCGCGTCCAGGCGGCGGACGCGAACGCTGCGGTGCTCCGCGTTCACCGCCACGGCTACCATAGCGACGCGGCGCTCCGCTCCGAGCTTGCCTGGCTGGAAGCGCTGAACGCCGAAGGCATCGCCGTGCCGGCGGTGATCTTGAGCGCCGCCGGTGAGCCGTTCGAGATCGTGGAGGTTGAGGGCGTGCCGGAGCCACGCCAGGTGGACATGCTGTCCTGGATGCCCGGGGTTCCGATCGGCACGATCGAGGAGGGACTGAATCCCGCAATTGCAGACGTGCACGGGGTCTTCGAGGCCGTCGGGCGGCTCGCCGCCCGTCTCCATAACCAGACGGAAGTGTGGCCGCAGCCACCGGATTTTGTTCGCCATGCCTGGGACCGCGAGGGACTGGTGGGTCCCGAACCGCTCTGGGGCCGGTTCTGGGAGGCCGCCGTGCTCGGGGCCGAAGAGCGCCGGCTGATCGACCGCGCCAAGGCGCAGGTCCACGTCGACCTGACCGCGTACGGCCGCCCGCCCCGGCGTTACGGCCTGATTCACGCCGACCTCAACCTCGACAACATGCTCTTCGACGGCGAGCGGGTAATCATCCTCGACTTCGACGATTGCGGTTTCGGCTGGCACCATTTCGACCTGTCGACGGTCTGGACCCTGTTCCACGGCAGCGACCTGGCCGAGGCGATGCGTGCCAGCGTCGTCGAAGGCTATCGCCGCGAGCGCGACCTGCCGGACGAAGAGCTCGCCCACATGCCGCTCTTCGAGCTCGGCCGCGCGTTCAGCTATCTGGGATGGGTCCATACGCGGTCCGAGACCGCCAGTGCGCAGGCCCTCGCGCCGGAAGTTGCCCAACTCGCGTGCACGCTGGCGGAGGCGTATCTCAGCGCGTAGCGGGCCGCGCTACGGGAAAAGGGTCAGGACGCCGGTGTAGCCGTAAAGCCGGTTGTGCGAAATCTCACCGTTGCAGAAGAAGCCTACCAGGGGCACGTCACCGAGGGTGCGCTCGATCAGCCGGAGCTCCTCGGAGGCTTCGCCGAACATGTTGGGGCCGCGGGCGAGGCAGGTGAAATAGAGGGCACCGCGCGGCTCGTCGCCGGCCCGGCGCTTCACCGATTCCACCATGCGGCCGAGGTCGTGCTCTGCGGCGGCGGCGTCGCGGCGGCAGAACTGTAACTGGGTGCCGCGCTCCACAAGCTCGCCAATGCCGATCAAATTCCGGTCAACGTCGAAGCCCACGAGGTTGCGCACCAGATAATCCCCGGTGTCGCTGCCCGAGACCGGGAGCGCAGCGAACATGAGGCCACCGACCCGGCGCAGGTCGCTGGCGAGCTCCTCGCCGATCTCCTCCTTGAAGACCTCCAGTGCCGGCCGCCCGTCGAGCTCGATCAATATGTTGGCTCTGCAATCGGTAATTTCGTGGCTCGGGCCGATCGGCATGCAGCTCTGGCTGAGCGCTGTCGCGACGGCGACGGTTTCCGACAGGAGGACGCCGGAGACCCCGCCTTCTGTGACGCCCCCCGCGATCTGTGCGGGCAACGCACGCGACGACGAGAGGCCGCCGACCAGGAAGCCGTCGAGCTCGTCGGCGAGGTCGGCGATGATGTCGCCCGTACGCTGGTTGCGTGGGTCGGCGTGAACGATGCCGAACCGCGCGGGGGAGCGAGCGATCCACGCGCCGTTGTCGCGGCTGAACTCGCCCAGGTCGTCGCGGATGGTCTCGAAGACCCGGTAACTCCCCTGGTCGAGGTCGGCGATCATGATCGCAGCGGCAGGTTCGTCGAAGTATTCCCGGCCGGTGGCGCAGATCCCGATGCCGACCGAGCCTACCCACTCGTCGAGACCGGTCGCTTGCTTGAGCCGATCCAGCGCGGCCGGCAAGTGATCGCCGATCGCGTCTGTCACGTAGAGCATGCCCAGGCCCTGCTGCGGCATCGTAGGTCCCAGCTGCTCGATGCAGGCTTCGATCGCGGCTTCGCCGGTCGGCCCGCCGGCGTGGGCGAATTGAAATCGCGTCATCCTCTGCGTCCTGGCGCTATGGCGCGCTCAGCGGAGCGCTGGTTGGCAGGAGCAATGGTGCGCTCACCGGCGTGCTTCCTGCAAGCGGCCGGCACACCAGGCCGCCGCGCGCAGCGTCGTTGCATCGGCGCCGAAGCGCCCCACCACCTGAAGGCCAAGCGGCAGATCATCCACCGAAAGGACCGGAACATTGACGGCTGGCACGCCGAGCATGGTCCAGAGCATGGTCTGCTGCCGGCTGCCGGTGAAGGCCAGGCCCTCGGGCGCGGCACCCGGCGCGGCGGGGGTCAGCGCCGCATCGTAGGGCCGCATCGCGTGTTCGAAGGCGCGCCGCATCGCATCCGCCGCATCGAGCAGGGCGAGATAGTTGTCGGCGTCGATCTCTCGGCCCGCCTCGATATGCTTGCGAATAGTGTCGGAAAGGTCCGCCGCGCCGCGCTCGTACCAGGGCGCAAGCGCGTGGGCGACCTCGCGCCGCATGATGCCGATATGCACCGCCGCCGCTTCGTCGAAGGGAGAGCCCAGGGTGAGCGACTCCGCGCCGCAGGCTTCCGCTGCGGCCTCAAGGGCCGCCTTGGCGCCCGGTTCGACCTCCTCCCAAGCCGGCTCTCTGATGAAGGCGAGCCGGGGCCGCCCGAGCGGGAGCGCGAGGGCGGCGGCGAGGCGGGTGGGCATCCGTCCGGTGCTTGCCTGATCCAAGCCGTCGTCGCCGGAGATCGCGTCGATGCCGAGCGCCACGTCGTGCACCGAGCCCGCGAGCACACCGGCATGATCGAGCGTGCGCGATAGTCGCGTGATCCCGGTACGCGGAATTGTGCCGAAGCTCGGCTTCATGCCCCAGACGCCGCAGAAGGCGGCGGGCCGTACCACCGAGCCCGCAGTCTGGGTGCCGAGGGCGAGCGGCACACCGCCGGCTGCCACGGTCGCCGCGGAGCCCGAGGAGGAGCCGCCCGGCGTGCGCGAGAGCGCGTGCGGGTTGCGAGTGGCGTTGGCGGCGCCGCACGCAAGCTCGGTTGTCACGGTCTTGCCGAGGATCAGCGCGCCCGCTGTGCGCAAGCGGCGCACAACCGTAGCGTCCGCGCTCGGTCTTCGCCCTTCGTCGAGCGCGGTACCGTTCTCCGTCGGCTGGCCAGCGGTATCGACGATGTCTTTGACGGCAACGGGTACACCGGCGAGCGCGCCGCGTGGGCCGGCCTCGTCGATCGCTCGTGCCTGCGCTTTGGCGTCGGCGGCGTCCAGATGGTGCCACGCTTGAACCGCCGCCTCCGTCTCCGCGATGCGGTCCAAAGCGGCGGCACAGGCTGCCGCCGCGCTCTGGCGACCTGCGCGAACCCCGGTCGCGATCCCCGCTGCACTTGGGCATTCGGGCAGCACCAGCGTCAGCTCTTCGCTCCCCTGGGTCCTCGTCATCGTACCTCCATTGCTACGATACACCTCTCGTTCTTCTCACTCGACCCGGTCGTAGCGCCCTTGCTTGGCAAGCCATGCGGGCAGGGCTATAAGCCGACGCATGCTTGTCACCCTGGTCGACGACTCTATCCCATTCAACGGGATGACCCCCGCATATCAACCGATTGGAGGCGCCGAGAAGGCGTTTGCCAGCCTGCCGGCGGCACTCGCGCGCCAGGGCCATGTCGTGCGGGCGGTCAATCGGAGCCCGAACAGCCTGAGTTTCGAGAACGTAAGCTGGATTCACTGGGATGGCC
>JAPOPO010000163.1 GCA_026712885.1 Rhodospirillales bacterium
AAGGGAAAAGTCGGAATGCCTTCGGTTATGGCGATCCGGTTGAGCGAGAAGGTCATGGCGTAGCTGCAGGCGCCAAAAAGCAACATGGCGAGCGGCAGCATGCGCCCGCCGTCTGGTCCGATGCGGCTCACCAGGGCCGCCCGCTACTCCGACAGACCGATAGTGAGGCCACCGTCGATGACGAGCGAAGTCCCGGTAATCCAGCGGGCGTCGTCGGAGGCGAGATAGACGAAGCCGTCGGCGATGTCGCGCGGCGCACCGATGCGGCCCAAGGGCGTGCGGTTTGCCGCACCGGCGAGGGAGGCTGCGGGATCCGGTTGCTCGGCGAGGTAACCCTCGAACATCGGCGTATCGACGAAGCCTGGGCATATGCAGTTGGCGCGGATACCCAAGGGCGCCCCGTCGAGCGCCATGCAGCGTGTGAGCATGATGAGCCCCGCCTTGGAGGCGACATAGGCGGCGTCCTGCCGCACCGCGACAACTCCGGCGATAGAGGCTGTGCTCAAAATAGCGCCGCCACCGGATTCGGCGAAGTGCGGCCAGAACGCCTTGGACACCCGATAGGCGCCGCTCAGGTTGATGTCGATTTCGCGCTGCCAGTCGGCTTCCGTGAGTTCCGCCACGCCGCCCAGGATGGTGACGCCGGCATTGTTCACCAGCACGTCGATCCGACCCAGCGCCGCCAGCGCCTCTTCGGCGAGGCGTGCCACGTCGCGCTCGTTGGTGATGTCCGTACGCACCGAATGCGCAGTGCCCCCGTTCGCGACGATCGACGCAGAGATGGCGGCGGCGCCCTCTGCGTCCAGGTCGGCGCAGACGACCGCCGCGCCCTCCTCGGCAAAGCGGAGCGCGGTCTCGCGGCCGATGCCCGATGCGGCACCGGTGATGACCGCGCTCTTTCCGGCGAGTCTCACTAAAGCAGGGGGGCGAGCCCGCTCACGCGGGCACGACGATCAACGGCATCGGCATGGCCGAATAGCATACCCGCTTGCCCACGACATTTCCGACGAAAAGGAGAACCATGCGCTCGCCCGAGGGCAATCGCTTCGATCAGCCGACGTTGGCGATGTCTTCGCCGCGGGCCCTGGCTCGGACGTAACCGGCCAAATGGTCGGTCAAGTCGCGGGCATCGTCCGCGGTGCCGTGGATGAAGCTCGACTTGCGGCGGCGCAGGAAATTGAGGCCGATGCGATAGACGCCCGGCGCGCCCGTTACCACGCCGCCGTCGTGGCGCAGCCGGCCCTTGCGGTCGAAGACGGGAAGATCGACCCAGGAGTGATCCGGCTCGTATCCGGTCGCCCAGATCACCGTCCGCACGCCTTCGCGGGCGAGGTCGAGAGTGAGCGGCGGCGACTCCTCCACCCGCGTCGGCTCGAAGCGGTGCGGCGGCTCGAATTCATCGCCGCATCCGTTCTCGTCGACCCATTCGTCGATGGTGTCGAGCAGCCGGCCCTGCTTCAGGTCCGCCAGGTTGCACTTGTTGCGGAGCGAGCCCGAGAACTGCGCCTTGCCGTCAGAGAGCCCGGCGAGCGAGCCCACAAGGCGAACCCCCTGATCTGTGAGGTCGTTGAGATTGAGCGTGGAGCGCTCCGGCGTGCCCACGAGCTGCGGGGAGGGCACTCGGCGCGCGCGAACGATGTCGTCCACCTCGTCGTAGCGCTCGTCGTGCAACCCGGTGCGAATCATCCACCACAGGATGTCCTTGCCGCGATAGGTGCGCGGCATGCGCACGTGCTCGCCCACCGCGATCGTCACGGGACGGCCCGAACGGTGCACCTCGTCCGCGATCTGAACGCCGGTGGCCGACGCACCGACCACCAGCACGCCGCCGTCCGGCAAGTCCGAGGGCCGCGCGTAGTCTATCGGCGTCACGGATTCGATGGCGCCGGGAAGTGCCGCCGCGACCGCCGGAATCTTCGGAACGTTGAAGCCGCCGGAGGCGATCACCACGCATGCGCAGCGCCAGACGCCCCGGTCCGTGACGACCTCGTAGCCGTCGCCCTTCTTCGTGAGCGACTCGACGGTGGTGCCGATTTCCAGCGGCGGGTCGACAAGCCGGGCGTAGCGCTCGATGAACGCCACCACCTCGGCCATGGTCATGAAGCCGTCGGGATCGTCGCCGTCGTAGGCGAGGCCGGGCACGTGCGTCTGCCAATTCGGCGTCAGCAGGCGAAGCGATTCCCAGCGCTCCGTCCGCCACGTGTGAGCCACCTCGCCGCGCTCGATCACCACATGGTCGATTTCGCGCGCGGCGAGGCAATAGCTCACGGCGAGGCCGGCATGACCGGCCCCGACCACGACGGTCGTGGTCTGCATGACGCCGGTCAGTTGACCTCGACGGTGACGTTCGTCGGATTGGTCAGGATATCGTACACCGCCGAGCGCTTCTGCGACTGGGCCACCAGCGCCTCGATATCGGCAGGCGTGGCGTCGGCGTCGATATCGTAGCTGACCTTGACGTTGCTGAAGCCGTTCCGGACTTCCGGATCGGCACCCAGGATGCCCGCGATATCCATGTCGGCTTCGACCGTGGCCTTGACCGAACGCAGCTGGATCTCTCTCACCTGCGCGACAGCGGCGACGCCCGCGGTCAGGCAGCTCGCCAAACCCGTGAGCACAATTTCCACCGGCGTGGCGGCGTTGTCCTCGGCCGCGAACACCAGCGGATGATCGGACTCGAACTTGTACGACGCCTTGTGATCGTTCTCCTGGCCGAGGCCGAAATAGCCTTCCACTTGCGTCTTGCTGTGGGTGCCGTGGAGCCACTCGTTGGTGACCCGCCACTTGAACTGGCCGGCTTCGGGCTGGTCGCCCAGGATATTGCGGGCACCGAGCAGGTGCTCGACGTTGACGCCGTTAAGGCCGGGAGTTTCGCTGCTATCGGACATGAATTTTCTCCTTGTGAGCATGGTTGTCGGGCTGTGACTCCGCCCCGATCGGTGGCGATGCCAGACGCCTGGAGGACCGCGCGGTCTCCATCGGTCTCACCCGGTGGGATCGGCTACGAGCGGCAGCCTAGGTACAGAGGCAGCAGGACGCGGCCCCCGGAGGGGCGAATGGCTGGTCGCACAGAGTCATCATCCGGCGGTACTCCTCTCGTCTCCTACGCGCTCTACGAGCGCCGTGAGCGGAGCTCCGCCTCCGGCTAACTCA
>JAPOPO010000428.1 GCA_026712885.1 Rhodospirillales bacterium
ACCGGGGAATTGCAGCAATCGCTCATGCTCTATCCGCTGGCGATCGGCGGCGCCTGCATCCTGGCCTCGGTGATCGGGACATTCTTCGTCCGCCTCGGCAAGAGCCAGAAGATCATGCCCGCGCTCTATCGCGGCTTCCTGGTCTCGGCGGTGCTCTCGGCCGTCGCGTTCTATCCCATCACCGACTGGGTGGTGGGCTGGAACACCGAGTTCACGGTCAGTGGCGTGACGGCCTCAGGCCTCGACCTCTTCCTCTGCGGGCTGATCGGGCTGGTGGTGACCGGCCTGATGATCTGGGTCACCGAGTACTACACGTCGACCGAGTTTGGACCGGTGCGCGGCATCGCCAAGGCATCCACGACCGGCGACGCCACCAACATCATTCAGGGTCTTGCGGTCTCGATGCAGGCGACGGCTATCCCCGCGATTATCATCTCGGCGGGAATCATCCTCGCCTTCCTCGCCGCCGGCCTCTTCGGCATCGCGATCGCGGTGACCGCGATGCTGGCGCTCGCCGGCATGGTAGTGGCGCTGGATGCCTACGGTCCGGTGACCGACAACGCCGGCGGCATCGCCGAGATGGCGAACTTGGACGAGGACGTGCGCAAGACCACCGACGCGTTGGACGCGGTCGGCAACACCACCAAGGCGGTGACCAAGGGGTACGCGATTGCCTCGGCGGGGCTTGCTGCGCTCGTGCTCTTTGCCGCTTATACCGAGGACGTGACGCGATACTTCCCGGATGTCGAGCTCGACTTCTCGTTGAGCAACCCCTATGTGGTCGTCGGCCTCTTCTACGGTGGCCTCCTGCCCTTCCTCTTCGGCTCGATGGCGATGCTGGCGGTCGGCCGGGCTGCGGGCGCTGTGGTGCTTGAGGTGCGCCGACAGTTCCGAGAAATTCCCGGCATCATGGAGGGCACCGCCAAGCCGGAATACGGCCGCGCCGTCGATCTGCTCACCAAGGCGGCCATCCGCGAGATGATCCTGCCCTCGCTGTTGCCGATCCTGGCGCCGATCCTGCTCTATATCGTGATCTGGGCCATCGCAGGCCAGTCGGCGGGTTTCTCGGCGCTCGGCGCGGCGCTGGTCGGCACGATCGTCACCGGGCTATTCCTCGCCATCGCCATGACCGCCGGCGGCGGCGCCTGGGACAATGCCAAGAAGTACATCGAGGACGGCAACTACGGCGTCAAGGGCTCGGAGAGCCACAAGGCCGCGGTCACCGGCGATACGGTGGGCGACCCCTACAAGGACACCGCCGGGCCAGCCATCAACCCGATGATCAAGATCACCAATATCGTGGCGATCCTGCTGCTGGCCATCATCGCGAAGTTTGTCTCCGGTTGATGCGCCCGAACGCCGAAGGGGGAGCGACGGGGGGAGCCGCCCTACTGGCCGGGCGCGGTCGGCCGGCCGATATTGCCGAGGAGCTGCTCCAGCAGGCCGAGGTCGCGGCCGCGCGTCGGGCTTTCCTCCTCGACCGGATCGATCGCGCGCGCCTCTTCGGTCAATACCGACGCGACCTCGGTCACGACGCCGCTCTCGTCGAAGGCGATCACGATGACGCTTTGGTCGACCAGTTCGGGCGCATTGAACGCCGTCGTCTCCGTGAGGCGGCTGATGTAGTACCAGCGCGCGTCGTCGAAGGTCCCCACCGCGGACGGCGTGCCCAGCAGGCGCGCAACTTCCGCTCGGGTCTGCACGCCGGGCTTGATCTCCGCCAGCGCTTCCGGGTCGCTGATATGGCCTTGCTGGTGGACGAGCGGTGTGCAGCCGGCGAGGAGCGCCACCGCCAACGCGCAGCCCAGCAGGGCGCGTCTGCCGCGCCAGCCTGGCGCGCGCGCTGCGGCATTCCCTGCGTGTCTGCGCCGGAGCCTCATGGAAGCCACCTCCGCTCGCTGAGCCGCGCCAACCTGCGCGCGTTGTCGGAGCGTGTCAACGGCGCGCACGGTGCAGGGCAGAACGGTTCGTCATGGCGGTCGGGCGCGTCTGGCGCCATCTGAAAAGGCGCAAGCGCCGGCGCGAGGCGGCCCGCCGCCTCTACACGGCGGCAGTGCGCCAGGCGCGCGATCCCATCCTCTACACCGAAGGCGGGGTTGCGGACACGCTAGACGGGCGATTCGACCTGATCGTGCTGCACGTGGTGACGCTGATGCGCAGGCTGCGCCAGTGCGAGGAGGCGGGCCGGCAAATGAGCCAGGCGCTCTTCGACGTGATGTTCGATGACATGGACCAGAGCCTGCGGGAGATGGGCGTCGGCGACCTGCGCGTCGGCAAGCGGGTGAAGCAGATGGCGCGCGCCTTCTACGGGCGCGCCAAGGCCTACGACCAGGCCTTCGAGCCGGCGCCGGGGGCGGAACGCCGCCGAGCCATCGCCGAGGCGCTGGAGCGCAACGTCTTCAACAACGAACCGCCACCCGCCGCCCGCGTGCTCGAGATGGCCGCCTATGTCGAGACGCTGCTGGACGCGCTCGATCGCCAGAGCCCGGTGGCGCTGCTGGGCGGCGAGGGCGACCTGCCGCCGGTGCCTCCGCTCGCGGCCGCGCCTGCAGCCGAGGGCGGCCAGTGAGCGCCGACGCGCCCGCCGGTGCCGGTGGCCGGCGCCTGATTACGGCGGAGGAAGTGGTCCCGCGCGGCCTTACCCTCATGTTCGAGGCCGATGCCGAGGAGAGGGCGGCCCTCGCGCGTCGCCTCGACCTCATGTCGCTGGAAGCACTCACGGCGCAGCTCCGCTTCGAGCCGGCCGAGGAGGCCGAGGGCGCCATCCGCGTGACCGGGACGATCAGGGCGGGGCTCGTTCAGAGCTGCGTCGTGACGCTCGAGCCCGTGCCTCGAACGCTGAGCGAGTCCATCGCCGTCCTCTACGCCCCGCTGCCCGCCGAGCAGCCCGAGCATGAGGTCGAGGTCTCGGCAGAGGGCGATGAGGCCGAGCCGGTGCCCGACGACGGCATCGATGTGGGCGCGATGGTGGCGGAGCACCTCGCCCTCTTTCTCGACCCCTATCCGCGCCATCCGGACGCGCCGGATGGCCCACTCACCTACTCGGCGGGCGACGACGAGCAGAAAAAGGACGCGCCGGGCGACGATGGGGCCACCGGACCCTTCGCGGCGCTTGGCCAACTGAAAAGCAAGTTGTAATGTGCGAGTCGATCGTGTAGTGCCGGCGCGGTCGACGCGATCCAGTTGAAGCGACGACGCGGCGTCGGCGCACTCAAGCGGTGAGAAGCTATCCATGGCCGTCCCCAAGAAGAAAGTGTCCCGTGCGCGGCGCGGGAGCCGTCGCTCCCATGACGCGTTGGCGAAAGCCAACCCGGCTGAATGCCCCAATTGCGGCGAGCACAAGCTGCCCCACCATGTGTGTCGGGCCTGCGGCTACTACAGGGGCCGCGAGGTGATCGAGGGCGAGGCCTAGCCCAACACCAGGCCGAAGCGAAGGCCCGCGGATGAGCAAATCGGAGATCGTGATCGCCCTTGATGCGATGGGCGGAGACGGGGCTCCCGACGTGGTGATCCGGGGCGCCAACATCGCCCGCGTGCGCTATCCGCGCATGCGCTTCATGTTTTTCGGCAAGGAGTCGGCGATCGTCGCGGGCCTGGCGAAATTCAAGCGCCTGAAGTCGGTCAGCACCGTCCACCATGCCGACGCGGTGATCGCCGACACAGACAAGCCGGTGCAGGCCCTGCGCCAGCGCCAGGGCTCGAGCATGCGGCTCGCCATCGACGCCGTCGGCGAGAAGGCGGCGCACGGCGTGGTCTCGGCGGGCAACACAGGCGCGCTCATGGCGCTGTCCAAGATCACGCTCAAGACCCTGCCGGGCATCGGGCGGCCCGCGATGGGGTCGATCGTGCCGACGGTGCGGGGCGAGAGTGTAATGCTCGATCTCGGCGCGAACATCGACTGTGATTCGACGACGCTCGCGCAGTTCGCCGTGATGGGCGAGGTCTTCGCGCGCAACGTGCTCGGCGTCCGCGAGCCGACGGTGGGCCTGCTCAACATCGGCACCGAAGAGTTGAAGGGCTCGGAGACGATCCGCACGGCCGCCGCGACGCTCCGCGGCTCCGGCCTGCCCATCAAGTTCCACGGCTTCGTCGAGGCTGATGACATCGCCGCCGGCACGGTCGATGTGATCGCCACCGACGGCTTCGCCGGCAACATCGCGCTCAAGTCGGCGGAGGGCACGGCGCGCCTCTATACCGAGTACCTGAAGAGCGCGTTCCGGCGTTCACTGTTCTCGCGCCTCGGTTACCTGCTGGCGCGGCCGGCGCTGCGCCTGCTGAGGGAGCGGGTCGACCCCCGCGCCTATAACGGTGCGATGTTCCTGGGCGTCAACGGGGTCGTTGTGAAGAGCCACGGCGGAACCGACCACAAGGGCTTCGCCAATGCCATCGGTGTCGCCTTCGACATGGTGAGCCAGGGGATCAATCCCAAGATCATCGACGAGCTTTCGCGCCTCGAGCTTGCCGCCCTGCCGGAGCCAAAGAGGGCTGCGCTTTAGCCATGCGCCGCTCCCGGCTGGTCGGCTGTGGCGCCTACCTCCCCGACCGCGTGCTCAGCAATGACGAGCTGTCGGCGCGTATCGACACCAGCGACGAGTGGATCAAGACCCGAACCGGCATCAGGCAGCGCCATGTCGCCGCCGATGACCAGCTGACCTCCGACCTCGCCTGCGCGGCGAGCAGGGCGGCGCTGGAGGCGGCGGGTATCGGTGCCGACGCGCTCGATTTGTTGGTGCTGGCGACGTCTACGCCGGACAACACGTTCCCCGCCACCGCGACCAAGGTGCAGGCCAGGCTCGGCATGACCGGCGGTATCGCCTTCGACGTCCAGGCCGTGTGTGCGGGCTTCGTCTGCGCGCTTTCGGTGGCCGACAGCATGGTCCGGAGCGGCGCTGCCAACACGGCGCTCATCGTCGGCGCCGAGACCTATTCGCGCATCCTCGACTGGGACGACCGCCAGACCTGCGTGCTCTTCGGAGATGGCGCAGGCGCCGCCGTTCTGCAAGCGGACACCGGCGCCGGTACCACGGCTGACCGGGGCGTGCTCGCGGTTCGCATGCGCTCCGACGGGCGCCATTACCAGGCGCTCTATGTGGACGGCGGGGTCTCCTCCACCCAGACCTCCGGTTACTTGAGGATGCAGGGGCGCGAGGTCTTTCGCCACGCCGTGGCCAATCTGGCGGAGATCGCGGGCGAGGCGCTGGATGCCGCCGGCGTCGGCGCTGACCAGGTCGACTGGCTGATGCCACACCAGGCGAAACGCCGGATCATCGACGCGACCCGAAAGAAGATCCGAATTCCGGCGGAAAAGACCATCGTGACCGTGGACCGCCACGCCAACACCTCGTCCGCCTCCATCCCGCTCGCGCTCAAGGCCGGCATCGACGATGGCCGGATTACGCCGGGCGATCTGCTGGTGATCGAGGCGATCGGCGGCGGGCTGGTCTGGGGCGCCGGCGTCATTCGCCTCTAAGATGCTGTACCGGCCCAACAATTGCGCATGGGCCCGGGTTTGACCTGCGCGTGATGGTTGACGCTTGGGCGCCGAGGCAGTACCGTGGCGCGAGCATAAAGGGAGGCGGGAGACAATGGCCGGGCGAACGGTCACCCGCGCCGATCTCGCCGAGGCTGTCTTCCGCGAAATCGGCCTATCGCGCAAGGAGTCGACGGATCTGGTTGAATCCGTCCTCGGCCTGGTCGCCGATGCGCTCGCGCGCGGCGAGCCGGTGAAGATTTCCTCCTTTGGCAGCTTCAGCGCGCGGATGAAGGGCCAGCGTATCGGCCGCAACCCGAAGACCGGCGAAGAGGTGCCCATCCTGCCGCGCCGTGTGCTGGTATTCCGCGCGTCCCACGTGTTGAAGGATCGCATCAATGACTCGCTCGCGCCCGCCGAAGAGGGCGAGGGCGTGGAGATAGTCCTGGATGGCGAACGGCCCGGCGGGCCGGCCTCCTTCTAGTCGATGCCAGGCGCCGAGCCCGCGAGCGCGGGCGTTCCGAAATCGCCGGACGCATTTCGCACGATCGGCGAGGTCTCCGAGGAGCTTGCCGTACCGCAGCACGTGCTGCGCTTCTGGGAAACCAAGTTTCCCCAGATCAGGCCGCTCAAGCGGGGCGGTGGGCGGCGCTACTACCGGCCAGAGGATGTGGCGCTGCTACGGCATATCCGGCACCTGCTTCATGCCGAGGGCTACACCGTGCGCGGCGTGCAAAAGCTGCTGCGCGAGCGGGCGTCGAGACCGGCCCCCGCACTCGCGGCACCCGATCAGATCGAGGCGGAAAGTCGTCTCGACCCCGAAGACCGCGCCCGCGCCACCCGCATCCTCGACGAGCTCTGCACCCTGCGCGACATGCTGCGCGGCCGGTCTACGGCCTGACCCGCATTTCTCGAGTCGGTCGCGGTCTGCGAACAACCGCAGGCCGCAAGAACCGCGGGAAATTACTGGCTAACCGATTGCGGCGAGGCCGGGGAAGGCTTCGAGCAGCCAGAAGGCGACCGAGCTGAGGTAGCCGGTAATCAGCGCGACACCCATCGCCACCATGATGACGCCGGCGCCGATCTGAAGTGGCTTGCTGACCCTGCGAATGCGCCTCATGTGGCGGAGGAAGAAGCCGGTGAACGCGGCCGCGATCAGGAACGGGACCCCGAGACCCAGCGAATAGACCGCCAGCAGGGCAACACCGCGGCCGACATCGGCTGACGTCGCGGTGAGCGTGAGGATTCCGCCCAGGACCGGCCCGATGCAGGGCGTCCAGCCGAAGGCGAAGGCGGCGCCGAGCAGGAACGCGCTCGCCGGCCGGCCGCCCGCGAGACGACCGGCGAAGCGCGCCTCGCGCCCGAAGAAGGGGATTCTGACCAGGCCCGTGAGGTAAATGCCGAAGACGATGATCAACCCGCCTGCGGCATATTCGAAGATCACCTTGTGCTGCAGCAGGAAACCGCCCACGGCGCTCGCGCTCGCACCAAGCGCGACGAAGACCGCCGTGAAGCCGAGCACGAAGAACGCGCTTAGCATCATCGCGGCCAGCCGGCGGCGGGAGAGCCCCTCCTCGTCCCGCAGCTCTTCCAGCGAGCCGCCGGCGACGTAGGAGACGTACCCCGGCACCAGCGGCAGCACGCAGGGCGAGAGGAACGAGATCAGCCCTGCGGCGAAGACCGAGACGATGCCGATGGCTGAGATTTCCATGCTCGCTGGCCCTGCGGCGGATGCGTTCCGGCCTTAGCCGCTATTGGGCGATGTGGCGCACCAGCTCGATCACGTCCGGGTCGTCCCAGTCGCGATCACCGAGCACGCGCGCGACTTCCGCTCCCTCGCCGTCGAAGAAGACCGTGGCGGGGATGCCGTGCACCCGGAGCGCGCGCCCCGCGGCCATCTTCTCGTCGATGAAGATCGGCAGCGTGGTCAGGTCGTGGTCCGTGTAATACCTGCGCACGAGCTCGGCCCCGCCGCGATCCAGCGAGAGCGGCAGGATCACCAGATCTTCGCCGAGCTCGCGCTGCAGGGCGTCCATGGTCGGCATCTCGGCCCGGCAGGGGAAGCACCAGGTGGCCCAGAAGTGGACGGCAACCGGCGTGCCCCGATAGTCGGCGAGGGTCAGCTCTTCGCCCGCTTCGTCGGTGAAGGCGATCGGTGGCGGCTCCATCGGCCCATCGTTCACCACCAGGTTGAGAACCCGGCTCCCGTCGACCCGCTCATCCAACGCGCGCAGCGTCTCTGCGTCTGTCGCAACGGCGGCCCCGCCATAGATTGCGACGCCGACCACGGCGACGACGGCAGCGATCCGCCCCAAAATTCCGATACCCGTCATGACAGTTGCTCCGGTGTCTACAAGCCGCCTGCTCAGGCATAGATAGTTGCCCCGGGGCGCGCTGCCTAGCATCCGTCAGGCGTGCTCACCATGATTTGAAGCGGCGTTGGCGACCGCGTCGACGGCTGCGCACAGCCGGGCGAGGTCTTCATCGCGCGAGAGGCGGTGATCGCCGTCCTTGACCAGCTCGACCGTGACGCGCTCGCTCTCGACCAGCTCGGCGATTGTGAGCGCAGTCCGCCAGGGCACGTCTTCGTCGCGCATGCCCTGCAGCAGGTGAATTGGACGGTCGAGAGCGATGGGCGCCCGCAGCAGGAGGTGATCGCGCCCCTCCTCGATCAGGCTCATGGTGATGGGGTAGGGATCGTCCCCATAGTCGCAGGGCATCACGATTTCGCCGGACTCGGTCAGCGTCCGCCGCCCCTCGTCGTCGAGCGTGGACCAGATGAGGTCCTCGGTGAAGTCGGGCGCCGCCGCGACGCCGACCAGGCCGGCCACGCGCTCCGGCCGCGCCAGGGCGATCAACAGAACGATCCAGCCGCCCATGCTGGAGCCGACCAGGATTTGCGGGCCACTGGCGACCCGGTCGAGCACCGCCAGCGCGTCGTCCCGCCATGCGCCGATGGTGCCGTCCCTGAACGCGCCGCCCGATTGGCCGTGGCCGGAATAGTCGAAGCGCACAAAGGCGCGGCCCGTGCTGCGGCAATGGGCCTCCAGCGCCGTGGCCTTGGTGCCGGTCATGTCCGACATGAAGCCGCCGCAGAACATCACGCCCGGCGTGCTGCCCGCCATCGCCCGGTAGGCGATCGTGTCTCCACCTTCGCGGGCGAGCAGCGATGGCGGTGGGGGTTCCCGCATGGGTCCCTCGCTCGATCCGGGCGCGCGGCCTCTCCTAATGGAACTCGACGTAGCGGTAGTCGAGCGGCTGGCCGTGAATGCCGCGCTTCGGCGGGGCGATCCAGCCGGCCATCGCGCCGGGATCGGTTGCCGGGTGCATCAGGGATTCGACGAAGGCGCGGTCCGCTGCGCTCGGCAGCCACTCGTCCCGCTTCGCCGCCCACGTCGCCGCGTCGACGAGCGTCCCGTCGGGTGCCGCGTGGATGCCGGCGAAGGCGCCGATGTTGCGGTGGAAAACTCGGTGCGGCAGGCGCAGAGTGAAGTCGATGTCGAACGTCCGGATCACCTTGTTGAAGCGGTCGAGACCCCGCTGGCTGTCGGCGACGTAGGAGGCGCGCAAGGTCTCGTTCATCGCCTTCAGCGCCGTCACCTCCTTCGATCCCACATTGCCACCCTCCAGCGCCGGGACCGCGACCGTGCGCTCCGCGAGCACATGGTCGTCGTCCATCTTGGTCTCCTGATAGCGGCCCTTCAGGCCCATCGAGTAGTAGTTGGCTGCGTTGGTGGACTCCTCCGCGCCGAACAGATCGAGGCAGATCGAGTAGTGGAGGTTGATCCACTTCTGCAGCAGCGCGAGCGGTACGGCGCCGTAAGGGCCGACATCGTCGGTGTCGTGCTCGCGCATCTTCTCGCAGGTGCGCTGGACGATGCGCATGACGCCGGTTTCGCCCACGAACATGTGGTGCGCCTCCTCGGTCAGCATGAAGCGGCAGGTGCGGGACAGCGGATCGAAGCCCGATTCCGCCAGCGCGCAGAGCTGGAACTTGCCGTCGCGATCCTGGAAGAAGGTGTACATGAAGAACGAGAGCCAGTCGTCGGTGGGCTCGTTGAAGGCCTCCAGGGTGCGCGGCTTGTCGGTATCGCCCGCGTGGCGGGCGAGCAACTCCTCGGCCTCCTCGCGCCCGTCGCGGCCGAAGAAGGCGTGCAGCAGATAGACCATCGCCCAGAGGTGGCGTCCTTCCTCGACATTCACCTGATAGAGGTTGCGCAGGTCGTAGAGCGAGGGCGCGTTTAGCCCCAAGCGGCACTGCTGCTCCACCGACGCGGGCTCGGTATCGCCCTGGATGACGATGAGGCGGCGCAGCTCCGCGCGGTACTCGCCGGGCAGCTCCTGCCACGCGGGCTCGCCCTTGTGGATGCCGAAGTTGATGCGCCGGTCGGGCTCGGGCTCGGCCAGGAAGATGCCCCAGCGGTAGTCGGGCATCTTGACGAAGTCGAAGTGGGCCCAGCCGTCGCTGTCGACGCCGATGGCGGTGCGCAGGTAGACATCGTGCTGCAGCGCGCCGACGGGCCCGAGCTCGCGCCACCAGTCCAGGTAGGCCGGCTGCCAGCGCTCCAGCGCGCGCAGCAGGCGGCGGTCGTCGGCGAGGCTCACGTTGTTGGGGATGCGTTCATTGTAGTCGACCTGCATCGGACTCGTTTCCCGGGGCTAGACGCGGTTGCGGTCGAAGGTCGGCTGCACGCCCGACCCATAGAGCTTGAGCGCACCGTCGGGGCCGACGGTGTTGGGGCGCTGGAAAATCCAGTTCTGCCAGGCGGAGAGCCGCCCGAAAATCTTGGTCTCCAGGGTCTCCGGTCCGGCGAAGCGGAGCGAGGCTTCCATGCCGGAGAGCGCGTCGGGCGAGAAGGCCGCGCGCGCCTCGACGGCGATGCGCACTTCGTCCTTCCAGTCGATGTCGTCGGGGATGAAGGTGACGAGACCCAATGCCTCCGCCGCCTCGGCGTCGAGGTCGCCGCCCGCGGCATCGTGCGCCGCGGCCAGTGCCGCGTCATCGCCGAGGAAGCGGCTGGCGAGGCGCGAGAGCCCGTTCGCCATCGGCAGCGGGCCGGCGTTCATCGCCGTGAGCCGCACCGTCGCCGGCGCCTCGTTCGAGCCCTCCAGAGTGCCGTCGAGCATGAAGCTGCGGTCGGCCGCGAGCGCGAGCTCCAGCAGCGTGCCAGTGAAGCACGAGCCCGGCTCGATCAGCGCGACCAGGCTGCGCGCGCTCACGTCGAGGCGCTTCAGGGCGCGTTTGAGGTAGAGCGTGGTCTCGCGCACCAGCCAATCGCAGGCGTTGGCCGCGAGCGCAGCGTCGGCGGCCGCGACATGCTCTGCTGCCCCCGTAGTCTTGAGGATCCAGGTGCCGAGCGCCGGCTCGTTGAAGCGCAGGTGCAGGATCGCATCGTCGAGCTCGCGCGCGAGCGCCAGCGGCCAGAACTCGGCGCCGGCTGCGTGGATCGCGTCCGGCTTGGCAGGCGGCGGCGCTTCCGGCGCGGCTACCGTGAGCGTCGCCGTGCCCCGCGCCCGGTCGAGCGCGACATGGACGTGGCTGTAGGCAATGGAATCCTCGCTCACGGTGCGCTCCAGAGGCGGCAGCACGATCCCGCGTGCATCGGCAGGCCGGTCCGCAACCTCGGCAAGCGCGGCGGCGCGGGCGGGGGGGGGCTCGTCGCGCCGCGCGGGCCGCGGCGTGTGCGGGGGGTTCGGCCCGGCCTGCCGATGCACGCGGGATCGTGCTGCCGCCTCTGGAGCCCACCGTGAGCGAGGATTCCATTGCCTACAGCCACGTCCATGTCGCGCTCGACCGGGCG
>JAPOPO010000302.1 GCA_026712885.1 Rhodospirillales bacterium
CGAGGCTCAGCAGACGGCGATGGAGTATCTGGAGCGGGTCAAGATTCCGGAACAGGCCTTGAAGTATCCCGGCCAGCTCTCCGGCGGACAGCAGCAGCGCGTGGCGATCGCCCGCTCGCTCTGCATGAAGCCCAACATCATGCTGTTCGACGAGCCCACCTCGGCGCTGGACCCCGAGATGATCAAGGAGGTGCTGG
The DNA here is from genome assembly GCA_026712885.1 of Rhodospirillales bacterium. GTDB lineage: Bacteria > Pseudomonadota > Alphaproteobacteria > UBA828 > UBA828 > WTGU01. The sequence continues at coordinate 198 of JAPOPO010000302.1, forward strand.
AGGTCATGGTCGACCTCGCCCAAAGCGGCATGACCATGCTCGTCGTCACCCACGAGATGGGCTTCGCCTCGCAGGTCGCCAACCGGGTCATCTTCATGGATGAGGGCCAGATCGTCGAGCAGAACACGCCCGACGAGTTCTTCAACAATCCCCAGTCCGACCGCACCAAGCTGTTCCTGAGCCAGATCTTGTAGGAACGGCGGCGGGCCTCAACTTCCCTCTGTCGTGCCCGCGCCGGTGTCGAAGCGCGCGGGGGCCGGGCTCACCACGCGGGTCTCACCGCCGCCCGCGACCTCGAAGACGGCAAGGCCCCGTTCCGCAATCCCTTCGTTGTCGAAGCGAAACAGCCCGTCCGCGCCGAGGAAACCGCCTCGATTGCCAATGGCCTGCGGGCCGAACGAGGCGCCCGCGCGTGCGAGTGCCGCCGCGAGCGCGGTCGCGTCATAGGCGAGGGTGGCGATCGCGCCCGGCGATTCGCCGAAGACCCGGCGATAGCGTGCCTCGAAGCTCCGCCGCGCGGCCGGGTCGGGCCCAGCGAACCAGCCGCCTGCGAGCGCCTGCTCGCCAAGCGTCGCCGTGTCCTCCCAGAGGCCAGTCCCGAGGACGCGGATCTTGGCGGGGTCGATGTCGTAGTAGGGGAGCAGCGGCGCGACCTGCCGCAGCCGGGCGCCGCCATCGGCCAGCAGCAGCGCATCGAAGGGCAGCTCGCCCAGCGTATCGAGCGTCTTGAGCCGCTTGAGGCGGCGGCGGGCAGCGGCATTGTCCTGGCGAGCAAGCGACGCGCGCTCGTCCTCCAACGCTTTGGCGCGCCGGTCGTACTCGGCAAGAGCGCGCACCACATCGGCTGCGTCAGACGCGTCCGGCGCGTAGGTGCGGACCCGCGTGAGCGAAAGTCCGTTGAACGCCGCGGCCGCCCAGGCTTCGTCCGCCACCGCCGTGCCGTAGCGCGTGTCGGGTGCCAGCAGGGCGATCCGTCGGTGGCCCTTTGCCGCCGCATGAGCGAAGACCCGCCTGATCTGCGCGCGCGGCGTGTGGCCCAGCAGGTAGACGCCCTCGCTCGCCGCCGCCCGATCGGTCGAGAAGGCGACCACGGTGACACCGTGCGCCCGGGCATGGGTGGCGACGGCGTTCACGCCCTCGGCGAACAAGGGACCGAGGATCAGGTCGACACCATCTTCGAGCAGTGCGAGCGCGGCCCTCTCTGCACCCGTCGCCGTGCCTCCGGTGTCGCGCGGTAGCAGCAGAAAGTGCTCGTCGGCCGTGTCGAAGAGGGCGAGCTGCGCCGCGTGCAGCAGGGTCGCTCCCTCGGATGCGTAGCGGCCGGAGAGCGGCAGCAGCAGGCCCACCCTGGCGGCGGGTCGCGCCTCCTCGGGCGGCGGGGTCGCGATGTCCTCGTCCGCTGTGGGCTCGCCGGCGGCGGGCACCGTGTCATCCGTGGTCAGGGCAGCGAATGTCTCATCCGCAGGCGTCGCGAGCGGGGTCAGGCGCTCGGGCGCCGCCGGCTCCGTTTCAGCCGCGGAGGCTGACGGCGGCTGGTCCTCGGGCGGTGGCGGCGGTACGCTCGGCGCGGCGCAGGCGCCTGCGAGGAGCAACAGCAGAGTGGCGCCTGCCGGTCCGATCCGCCGGACCCGGCCGACTGCGGAGAGGGTGCGAGGTCGATTCATGTCCGAGGAAGCTCCCGCGACGCCCGCAGGCGCGGGGCAGACTAGGCGCGGCGACCGGGCGAGTAAACCGCAGCCGGTCGCGGAACCCGGCCTCTGGCTGGTAGCGACGCCGATCGGCAATCTGGAGGACATTTCGCGGCGGGCGCTCGCAGTGCTTGCGTCCGTCGACAGCGTGGCTTGCGAGGACACCCGCCGGACCGGGCGGCTCCTGGCGCGCCACGGCATCTCGGCCCGCCTCGTCTCCTACCACGAGCACAACGCGGCGCGGGTGCGCCCGGCGCTGATCCGCACGCTCGCGGGCGGCGGCTCGGTGGCCCTGGTTTCGGACGCCGGCACGCCGCTGATCTCCGACCCCGGCTTCAAGTTGGTCCGCGAAGCGCATGACGCTGGCGTCCGCGTCACCGGCTGTCCCGGCCCGAGCGCGCCATTGTTTGCGCTTATCCTCTCGGGCCTGCCGACCGATCGCTTTTACTTTGGCGGCTTTCTGCCGTCCAAGGCGGGAGCCCGGCGGGAGGCGCTCGTCTCGCTCCGGTTTCTCGACGCGACGCTCGTCTTCTTTGAGTCGCCCCGCCGGCTGGCGGCGTCCCTCGATGACATGGCGACGACGTTAGGCTCGCGCCCGGCCGCCGTGGCGCGCGAGCTGACCAAGCTGCACGAGGAGCTGCGGCGCGGAACGCTCGACCAGCTGGCCGGCCACTACGCTTCCGCCGGAGCACCCAAGGGCGAGGTCGTCGTCGTCGTGGGCGGTGAGCGGAGCGCCGCGGTGGAGTCCGCGCTCTCCGACGCGGATATCGACGCGCGTCTCGACAGTCTGCTCGCCGACGGGACAGTCCGCGACGCAGCAGCGACGCTCAGCGCCGAGACGGGGCTGCCGCGTCGCGAGCTCTACGCACGAGCCTTGGCGCGGGCCAAAGAGAGGGAGGAATGCGCGGTCGATCCCTAGCGGCTCGTCGCGCGGCCTACGAGCGGGGCCTCGCGGCCGAGCGGCTTTGTGCGCTGCGCCTTCGGCTTATGGGCTGGCGTATCCTGGCGCGACGCTACGCCACTCCCGCCGGCGAAATCGACATCGTCGCCCGGCGCGGCGCGCTGATTGCCTTCGTCGAAGTGAAGCACCGCAAGCAACGCGAGGACGTTTTCGAGGCAATTACTGCGCATCAACGGCGGCGTATCGAGAATGCAGCGAGCATTTTCTTGTCGCGTCACCCGAATTGGCGCAAGCTTTCACTCCGATTCGATTTGATGGTGGTGAGCCCTTGGCAATGGCCGAGCCACCTGCCCGATGCATGGCGCCCCGACCGCAGCGGGGCCGTTCTCTGACAGCTTTGGCTTGGCGTCCGTGCCGGAAGGTAGGGCCAGCCGCCGCGCTCGCCCTCCTGCTGGCCGGCTCTCTCTCCCTCTCCGCATGCACCGAGCTGATCGTCGGTGCGGTTGCGACGACGGGCATTGCGGTCGCCGAGGAGCGCTCGGTCGGCGACGCGGTCGACGATCTGACCATTCGGGCTGAGCTCAACCATCTCTTTTTCCAGGACAATTTTGAGCTTTATCGGGATGTATCGTACAGCGTGATCGAGGGCCGCGTCCTGCTCAAGGGCACCGTGACCACGCCGGATGATCGAGTTCGTGCGCTGCGAATCGCCTGGCAGGCCGCTGGCGTCCGCGAGGTGATCAACGAAATTCAAGTGACCGACGACACCGGAATTTTGGATTACGCGCGGGACACGTGGATATCGGCGCAGCTCAAGGGGAAGCTCCTGGTGGACGGCGACGTCCTTTCGATCAACTACAGCATCGAGACGGTCAACGGCACGGTATACCTCTTAGGGATTGCGCAAGACGAGGCGGAGCTCGCGCGGGTCACCGAGCACGCCCGCAGCATCGAGGATGTGAAGCGCGTCGTCAGCCACGTGGTCTTGAAGGACGACCGCCATCGTCCGGTGACGCCTTGATGGCCGGCACGGCGCGTGCGCGCGCGGGCCACACGGGTGGCGGGAGCCGTCGCCCGTGGCGCCGAGCAGGACCGGTCGCCGTGCTTGCCCTCGCCTTGGCCGCTCCATTCGGCCTCGCCGGCTGTGCGGACGTCCTGATCGGTGCCGCGACCACGACAGGCCTTGCGATCGCCGAGGAACGCACGGTCGGCAACGCATTCAAGGACCTGTCCATTCAGACGGAGCTCAACCATCTCTTCTTTCAGGACGATCTTGATCTCTACACCGATGTATCGATCAGCGTGGTCGAAGGCCGTGTCCTGCTCATGGGCAGCGTGCCCACGTACGAGGACCGAAGCCGGGCGGGTTGGGTCGCCCGGCAGGCCACGCGCGCGGAGGAGGTGATCAACGAGCTGCAGGTAACCGGCGATGGCGGAATCCTGAATTATGCAAAGGACAGGTGGATTTCATTGTTGCTTGATGCTCAGCTGCTCCTGGACCTCGATATCCTCTCGGTCAACTATGATATCGAGACCGTCAACAGCACGATCTACCTCATTGGAATCGCACAGGACGAGGAAGAATTGGAACTGGTCAAGGAGCACGCTCGCGGTATCGAGGGCGTCGAGCGCGTCGTGAGCCACGTGATCATGAAGGACGACCCACGCCGCCCGCCGCCGCCTAATGCCCGGTGACGCGATCGAAGGTGCGCTCCGCGCTGTCGGTACCCTCGCGGACGAAGAGATCGACCTGGCCGATGCCGCGCTGCTGCTCGGCGCTCTCGACCTACCGGGCGCATCGCTCGAAGGCTATCGCGCCCACGTCGACCGCCTCGGCGAGGACGTTGCGTCGCTCGCCCGCGCCGGTGAGCCGCTGGAGCGCCGCCGTCGTCACCTCAACGCCGTGCTCTATGAGTGCCACGGCTACGCCGGCGATACCGAAAGCTACGATGCCCCCGAGAACGCCAATCTGCTCCAGGTCATCGACCGCAGAGTGGGTCTGCCGGTCAGCCTCGGCATCCTCTATATCCACGCTGCCCGGGCACAGGACTGGGCGGTGGACGGGCTGGCCTTCCCCGGTCACTTCCTGGTGCGTATGGACGAAGGCGACCGCCGCGTGATCGTCGATCCCTTCCACCAGGGCCAGGCGCTGGAGGCCGGCCACCTGCGCGGCCTGCTCAAGCAGTTCCAGGGCGCCGATGCGGAGCTCGACCCGGTCCACTACGCGCCGGTCGGCAACCGGGCGATCCTTCTCAGGCTCCAGAACAACATCAAATCCCGCGCGCTACAGGCGGGCGAAGGCGCCCGCGCCGCCGCGATCCTGGAGCGCATGCTGCTGATTGCGCCGGAGGCCGGCGGACTCTGGCATGAGCTCGGCACGGTGCGCGCGAGGCTCGGCACCATCAAGGGCGCGGTCGAGGCGCTGGAGCGGAGCCTTGCCTGCCCGCTGCCCGAGGCCGCGCGGTCACGCGTCGAGGCGGTGCTTGCGAAGCTGTCGACCAGTCTGCACTGAGTCTCGAGGGGCGTAAGGGAACAATGACGTGAGCCTCGCCGTGGCCATTCAGATGGACCCGATCGAGTCCATCGACATCGAAGCCGACAGCACCTTCGTGCTCGCGCTGGAAGCGCAGACCAGGGGCCATCGGTTGCACCACTACCTGCCGCAGCACCTCTCGTTGACGGCGGCCGGAGCGGTGGCGACGGTGCGTCCCCTCGAGGTTCGTCGGAAAGCCGGCGATCACTTCTCCCTCGGCGCGCCGGAGACCGTCGATCTCGCCAGCATGGACGTCGTGCTGATGCGCCAGGACCCACCCTTCGACATGTCCTACATCACCGCCACCCACATTCTGGAGCACATCCAGGCAGACACGCTGGTGGTCAACGACCCGGTCCATGTGCGGAACGCGCCGGAGAAACTCTTCGTCACCCGCTTTCCCGATCTGATGCCGCCGACACTGATCACCGCCGAGCGCGACATGATCGTCGATTTCCGTAGCCGGCACGGCGACATCATCCTCAAGCCGCTCTTTGGCAACGGCGGCGCGGGCGTATTCCACGTCGGGCCTGAGGACGAGAACCTGAACGCGCTCTTGGAGATGTTCGGCACGTTTTTTCGAGAGCCGATCATCGCCCAAGCCTATCTGCCGGCGGTTCGCGACGGCGACAAGCGCATCATCCTGGTGGAGGGCGAGCCGGTCGGCGCCGTAAACCGGGTGCCGGCCGAGGGCGAGGCCCGCGCCAACATGCATGTCGGCGCGCGCCCGGACAAATCCGAGCTAAGCGATCGCGACCGGGAAATTTGCGCAGCGATCGGGCCTGCGCTCAAGGAACGCGGCCTGATCTTCACCGGAATCGACGTGATCGGTGGTTATCTCACCGAGATCAATGTCCCCTCGCCCACGGGCATCCAGGAGATCAATCGTCTCGACGGCACCCGCCTCGAAGCCCTGGTCTGGGATGCGATCAAGGCCCGGCTCGCCACGTCATAGGCTTGCGTTCGGACCGCCTCTGGTGCTCGCCCTATAGGCGCTCCCGCTTGGGTGGCCCTGGGTCCTCGAGGCTCCAGTTCGCGCCATCCACCGCGATCACGGTCTCGCCCGTGACGGTGCCCGGATCGAGGCAGGGCACGTTGACGCTGTAGCAATCGGGTGCCGAGCGCGGCGCGTAAAACGACTTCACGCCACACACTCCGCAGAAGAGGTGCTCGGCCACACCCGTTCCGAAGCGGTAGCTGGTCAGCGCGTCCGCGCCCGAAAGCAGGGTGAAGCGCGACTTCGGCACCACCAGATGGCGGTAGCCCGACTTCCGGCAGATCGAGCAGCTGCAGTCGTGCACCTCGATCTCGGCCGGGGCCTCGCAGTTGAAGCGCACCGCGCCGCAGTGGCAGCCGCCCCAGTGGGTGACGAGCGCCGTCAAGGGCGGCGGCTCGTCGCGGCGGTGGCAGGTAGGGAGGGCAGCACACGCATCCCGGTCGTCTCCCCCTGCACCTCGCGCAAACGCCCACCGCAAAATTCGGCG
>JAPOPO010000444.1 GCA_026712885.1 Rhodospirillales bacterium
AGCCGAGCGGCAGGCGGCGGCGAAGGCCGGATGGTCGGCGACGCGCGTGATCAGATCGCCGTCGAGATAGACCGCACGGTCCTTGTCGAGCGCGCGCAGGTGCGCGGCACCGTCTTTGACGTTCATCGGCCGATCATAGCGTGATTCCGTCGCCGGGACCGGCCGGAGGCTTTCATCACCCCCTCCATCGCCGCGCCGAGCGAATCAGGTACGGAGCTCCGCCCCGCCCGTGCCCCGGTAAAGGATGCGGTGCAGGTTCTCTTCCGTCCGGCGGTGGAACGCAACCGCCACGGGATCGAAGTCGTAAGCCGGCTTCGGCTCGTGCTCGAAGTGACCGTACGCATCCCGGCCCCTGACCAGAGTCGCGCTGTCCCAGGCGGTCAGGGTCTGACGGGCATCGGGCGGGATGTAGCGAATGGCGATCGCAATGCGCCGGTCGCCGCTGCGATTGGGATGGGAGGCGTGCGCGAGACGATAGTCGAAGAGCGCCGCCTCGCCGGTGCCCACCTCGATGTTGACGGCTTCGTTCTCGTCGACCTCCACCGCGATCTCCTGCCCGCGGGACAGCATGTTGTCGTCCCGCCAGGTGTCGCGGTGCGGCATGCTGGTCCCGAGCTGGCTGCCGGGAACGCAGCGGACGCACCCGCTTTCCGCCGTCGCCGGCGAGAGCGCCACCCACGCGCTGACGAGATTATCGGTAGCGATGCCCCAGTACCGGCTGTCCTGGTGCCAGGAGACGAAATCGGGCGACCGCGGCTCCTTGATCCACCACTGGCTGCCCCAGCACATGATGTTGGGGCCGATGAGGTCCTCCACCGCATCGAGCAGCCGGGGAGAGCGGATCAGATCGGCCAGCCAGCGGAAGAGCAGGTGGGAACGCGCCGAGCCCTTGCCACGCCCTCCGCATGCCGCCACCGAACGCTCCAGCGCACCGCGCATGGCAGCCGCCTCATTCGGGTCGAGCACGCTGAGCGGCACGTAGAATCCGTCCCGCCGATACTGTTCGATGGCGTCTTCGCTGAGCACCTTGGTCATCGTGCTTGTCATTCTAGACCGTGCGCGACGGGCAAACGACGGTTCGATTCCCGCTGCAAGCCTGGGTAACGCCAGCGGGAGACCAAGGATGTCGGAGCCGGCGCCGCAACCCTCGCACCGATGGCGCGTCAGGCCGGGAGCAGGCCGAGATTCTCGCGGAGCGTGGGCCCGGCGTAGTCCTCGTGGTAGAGGCCGCGCCGCTGCAGCTCGGGCACCACGAGGCGGGTAAAATCCTCATACGCGCCCGGCACGTGGGTCGCGGCCAGCACGAAGCCGTCGCAGGCCTTGCTCTCGAACCATTCCGCCATCTGATCGGCGACCGCCGCCGGCGTACCGACGAAATAGGGCATCTCGTTCACCGTGCCGCGCCGGCTGTAGGTCACGAAATCCTCGGTCGTGGGATGCGGATTGCCGCTCAACGTCACCACCCGGTCGCGGATCGCGTGCAGGCCACTGATGGAAGCCAGCTCCTCGTCGCTGAAGGGCTCGTCCGCCGGCTTCGCCGCGAAGTCGTAGTTGAGCGCCTCAGAAAGCAGGGCCAGCGTGTCGATGGGCTTCGCGAGATCGGCGATGAAGGCGGCCTTCTCCTCCGCCTCCGCCTGGGTTTCGGCGACCGTGACGTAGGCCGCCGGCGCCACGCGGCAGGAATCGGGCTCGCGGCCGGCGGCAACGGCGGCGTCCCGGGTTGCCGCATAGGCCTTACGTCCGAACTCCAGGGTGGGGTAGATCGCGAAGATCACGTCGGCCCAGCGTGCCGCGAACTGCCGGCCGCGCCCGCTCTGGCCGGCCTGGATCACGATGGGGCGATCCTGGGGCGTGCGCGGAACGGTGAACGGCCCGCGCGAGCGCAGGAAACGGCCCTCGTGGTCGAGGCGGCTCACGCCCGCCGGGTCGGCGAAGACGCTGCGCTCCTTATCGAGGATGATTGCGTCCGGGTCCCACGCGTTCCAGTGGCCTAGCACCACCTCCATGAACTCGTCGGCGCGGTCGTAGCGCTCGTCATGCTCGACCAACTTGGCCGCGCCGTAGTTCGCGGCCTCGGAATCGTTGAGCGAGGTGACCACGTTCCAGGCCGCCCGGCCGCCGCTCATGTGGTCGAGGGTGGAGAACATGCGGGCCACGTGGAACGGCTGGTAGTAGGTCGTTGAGCAGGTGGCACCCAGGCCGAGCCGCGTGGTCGCGGCCCCCATCAGGGTGAGGATCGGGATCGGGTCCATCTTGACCACGCGGACCCCGTTGCGCACCGCCTCGGCATGGTCGCCGCCGTAGATGTCCGGCAGCGCGAGGCGGTCGTCGAAGAAGGCGAGATGGAACTTGCCGGCCTCGAGGATGCGCGCGATGCGCTGGTAGTAGTCGGCGGTGAGAAAGTCCGTGGCGGATTCCGGGTGACGCCAGGACGCCGGGTAGTTGGAGCAGTTCTGCGCCTGGAGGAAGCCCACCAGGACCATCTGCCGCTTGCTCATGCTCGCCGCCGCTCGCTGGGGCCGGGAGGCGTCGCCGGGCGCCGCCTGCGCGGGGTTTAGCACGGCCGGCGGATGTTTGGCAGGCGCGTGGCGGGTCGGCCGACTGTGTGCCATCCTCCAGTCGGGCTGCGATCGGCGCAGAGCAAGGGGGCATCATGGAACTCGGCATCAGTATCAAGGGCGACCTCGACGTGCGCCGCACCGTGGCGCTCGCCCACCAGGCCGAGGCCGCCGGCTTCGACTACATGTGGTTCGCGGATTCGCATATTCTTTGGTCCGACATCTACACCCAGATGGCGGTCTGCCTGGACCACACGCGCAAGATCCGGGTGGGCCCGCTGGTGACCAACCCCAGGGTGCGCGACTGGTCGGTGGCCGCCAGCATCTTCGCGCGGCTGGTCCAGTTCGGCGACGGCCGGCTCGACGTGGCGGTGGGCCGCGGCGACAGCTCGGTGCGCGTCATGGGGCACAGGCCGGCAACGCTCGCGCAGCTCACCGCCTTCTGCGACGCGCTCCGCACCATGCTGCGGGGCGAGGCGTGCGAATACGACGGCGCCAGTGGGCCGGTCCAACTCGATTGGGCCGATCCTTACGAGCTGCCGATCTGGATCGCAGCTTACGGGCCGCGCGCGCTCGCCGCCGCAGGCGCGCACGGCGACGGGTTGGTGATCCAGCTGGCCGATCCGGGGCTCTGCCAATGGATGGCCGATCAGGCCATCGCGGCGCGCAAGGCGGCGGGCCTGGATGCGGCCGGATACCGCGTACTTGCCTGCGCGCCGGCCTGGATCGGTGATCGCGAGACCGCCATCGCCCAGACCAGCTGGTTTCCCGCCGTGGTCGGCAACCATGTCGCCGACATCGTGGAGCGCCACGGCGCCGGGACGGATCTGGTGCCGGAGAGTCTGACCGCCTTCATCGCTGCCCGGCAGGGACGCGGCGCGGACGAGGGCTACGACTACCAAAAGCACGCGGTCGCGGGCTCGGACAACGTGCACTACGTCACCGACGCCATCACCGAATCCTTCTGCCTGATCGGCCCGGCAGAGGCCCACGTGGAGAAGATCAAGGCGCTGGAGGCCGCAGGCGTCACGCAATTCGCGCTCTACCTGATGACCGAAGACCAGGAGCGTCTGATCGCCGAGTACGCGACCAAGGTAATCCCTCACCTGCGCTAGCGGGGTGGGGAAAGGGCGCGCGGACGATGCTGCGCCACCTGCTCGGCGCCAGCGCGACCGCAGACTCCATGCTGGAGGCGATCGTGCGCGATGCGCGGGAAACCGGCGGCAAGACCGGGCGGCCGGTCTTCAGCGATGCCGTCATGGAGGCCATGCGCACCGTGCCGCGCGCCGCCTTCGTGCCCGAGATGGAGAAGCCCTTCGCCTACGAGAACAGGCCGCTCCCCATCGGTCACGGCCAGACCATCTCGCAGCCCTTCGTCGTTGCCCTGATGGCCGAGCTTCTCGATGTCGAGCCCGGCGCGCGCATCCTGGAGGTCGGCACCGGCTGCGGCTACCAGACCGCCGTCCTGTGCGCGCTGGGTGCCACCGTCTATTCGGTCGAGGTCATCGAGCTGCTGGCGACGACGGCGGCGGCCCGCCTCGAGGCTCTGGGTTATGGCCAGGCCACGGCGCGTGCCGGCGACGGCCACGCTGGCTGGCCGGAGGAGGCGCCGTTCGACGGCATCATCGTCACTGCGGCGGCGACGTCTGTTCCACCGGCACTGGTGGCGCAACTCAAGCCCGGCGGCTGCCTGGTCATCCCCGTTGGCCGCGTCGCGAAGACTCAGCACCTGCAGCGCATTGAGAAGCGCGTCGATGGTTCAAGCGAGGCGAAGACGGTGCTTCCCGTGGCCTTCGTCCCGCTGACCCGGGGGCAGGCTTAGCGTTCCTCGAAGGGCTCCAGGCCGGCGAGGTAGGCCAGCACTCGGTCGAGCGGCTCGACGTCGCAATACTTCATGTCGAGGTCGAAGAGGTTCCACTCGATGGCGGCGGGCACGCGGTCGCCCACGCACTCGCGGACGATGACGGTGCGAAAGCCCTCGCCGAGCGCGTCCTCCACCGTATGCCTGACGCAGCTCGCCATGGTGACGCCGGTACAGAGCAGCGTGTCGATGCCGCCGGCGCGCAGGATGCCGCCGAGATGGGTGCCGGCGAAGGCGCTCGGCCGCTTCTTGACGATCAGCGTGTCGACGCCTTCCTCCAGGGGCACGCGGTCGTCGATCTCGGTCGCCGG
>JAPOPO010000445.1 GCA_026712885.1 Rhodospirillales bacterium
CGCCGTCACCGCCCAGTTCTTCAGCGAGGCGTCCGTGCGCACCGGCTCTTCCAGCCCCTGCGCCTCGATGATCTTGCCGTCCGGCGTCGCCGCGATCGTCACATAGACCGTGTCGTGAAGGTCGATATAGCTCCAGAGCCCGAGCGTCAGCAGCACGTTCATGCCGAGCAGCACAAAGGCGACCCGCCGCCAGCCATGATGCGCGGACCGCTCGAAGGAGAGGCTCCGCGCCGCCGCCGCCACCGCCTGGCGCAGATCGCTCATCGCACCCACCAGGGCATACCCGTATAGGTCACTGCCCACGACGGCGGCGCGTCGCCAACATAGGCACCCGCAGCCAGGGCCACTGCCACTGCGGCCTTCACCGGGCCGTCCCGTCGCCGAACCAGGCGGCGAAATCCGCTCCTACCGCCGAAGCGATCCGCCCATCGGCCCCGCGCATCAGCGCATAGGGCACGAACCCGGAGCCCGTGCGCTCAAACAGCTTCCGATTCAGTGCCACCCCGGCCGCCGCTTTCGCACTCAATGCCGGCCACTCGTCCTCGCGATCGAGCGTGAACCAGGCCTGCGCCCGGTCCTCCGAACCGAGCACCCGCTCCGCCATCGCTTCGGCCTCCGCGCCGCGAGCGCCCACCGGCACCACCCGCAACCTGATCCCGCCGTCGAGCGCACGACGCGCCAGTTCCGCAACGGCCGCCCGTGAAGGAAGACAGGTCGGATCGGCGAAGATCGCGACTTGCGGACCGGCCTCGCCGAGATCGAACCCTTCCACCGCAAGGGCCGCCTCCAGGACGCCCGCCGACGGCGATCCTTCGCGATTCGCCCCTGCCTCCACGCGGGAGGCATCAGCCTGCGGCAGCTCCACACCCGGTATTGCAGTCGCGACCGGCTTCCGAATATCGCCAGGCAACCGTTCCACCGCTTCCCTGACAGACGCCACCTGCCTGCCTGTCAGCTCCCGGCCGTCCGGCGAAAACAGCAGCCCCATCACCCCGTGGCCGGTCTCGTCCACATAGAGCGTGTAGGGCCGCTTCCCGCGCGGCGTGACCAGCCAGCCCTCCAGCACTCCCCGCCGGCCGAGGGGCCTCACTTCCGCCCCGTTCGCGCGAAGTCCCGCCACAAGGCTTCCGTTCGCCTCCTGGCCCGATGCCGTTTTCATATCCACCGACCACCCGATCATCGCGCTACCCAACAAGGCTGAAACCGCCCAGGCGCACGTCTTCTTCGCTCGAGGCTCCATCGATCCAATCGTGCCCCTCTCGAACGCCCCGACCGTCACACGCCGGTTTGCATTCATGCCCATGCAACGGCCCCCAGAAACAGCACCGTTCCCGCCAGAATCGCCAAAGCCAGCCCGCGCGAACCGGCCAGCCGCCGCACCGCCTTCACAGCAGCCCCCATCCCCCGCCTCCAGCTCCCCGCCACACATGCTTCATCGCCATCGAGAGGCCGTCCTCCGACAGCCGCCCTGCCGGCGCGTCCGGAACATCCCCAAATGCCGCGAACAGCAGTGCCGCGGCCTCCTCGAACGTCCGCCCGCGAAACACCCGCCCGTCATGGACCCGGTAATGGCGGTCCGTGCGCCACACGACCTCGACGCCCGCCCGCGCGCCCCAGCGCGACATGACCGAGCGCAGCGTCTCTTCCGCCCAGACCCGCCAGTCCGACGCGCCCGCCCGCGCCGTCGCGAACTCGACCTCGCCCTCGCGAATGCCCGCCGGCCGGATTTGCAGCTCGTCGCCGAAACGCCGCCAGGCCAGACCGGCATCGAACAGAAGGGAGCGCCAGTCGCCATGGGCCCGCTCCACCGGCCAGCCGGCCTCCACCCGACGATCCCAGCGCAGCTTCACGCCGGCAGGGCCGAGCCTTGCCGCCGTCTCCGCAAGCGACGTCTCGTCCGGCGCATGCAGCCAGACCGTTTCCCGCAGGCCCGGCTCGAAATCGAAACCGGCATCGGCTGGAACACCGCCGATCACACCTAAAGCCAGTGCAAGTCCGCAAAGCGCCGATAGCGGTCGAGGAAAAGCGCGCGCCG
>JAPOPO010000125.1 GCA_026712885.1 Rhodospirillales bacterium
GCCGTAGCGGCTCGGCAGGTACTGCATCACCAGCTTGTCGGAGTAGCGGCGCTCCTCGTGGTGCATGCCGCCCTCGCCGGTGCAGGTGGAGATGCCGCAGCGGCTCGCCGCCATGCCGAGCGCGCGCTTCGCATGGACCGAGAGCGCGCCGAAGCTCATGCCCGCGATCATGATCGGGCGCTCCAGCACCAGCGGGTTCTCGCAGCTGCCCTCGCCGATCACCACCCGCGTGTCGCACTTCTCGCGATAGCCTTCGAGCGGCATGCGCGAGAGGCCGGCCGGCACGAACACGAGGTCATCAAACGAGGGCAGACCCCGGCGCTTGGTCGCCTGGCCCCTGATCTGGTAGCGGCCGAGGGCGGCCTTCTCCTGAATCTCCTCGATCACCTCGGGCGGCCAGACGCCGCTGAAGCTGTCGGGCCGCGGATAGGCGCCGTTGGGCGCCGGCGCCGCGTCTTCCACGACCTCGACAGAGGAAATGCCCGCACGGGCCGGAGGCGGTGTGCTCGGGGTCTCGCTCATAGCACGTCCTTCCACGCCGCGAAGTCATGCTTGTTGAAGTGCCACAGCTTGCGGTCCGACTGGAGCTTGCGGAACTTCGCGGGCGCCTTGATCTCGAAGCGGTCGAGCAGTTCCGCCACCGCGTCGAGCTCGCCGTTCTCGGCATCGACCTCTTCGAGCCCGGAGCCCAGCTCCTTCGCCTTGCCGCCGAGGAAGATCACGCCCTGATACATGGAATCGCCGAGCCCGGTGTCGGCGTCGCCGCAGACAATCATGCGGCCGTTCTGCATCATGAAGCCCGACATGTAGCCGGTGTTGCCGCCGACGACGAGCTCGCCCTTCTTCAGAATCATGCCCGAGCGGGGGCCTGCATCGCCGCGCACGACGACGCGCCCGCCGCGGATCGACGGCGCCGCAGAGGTGGCGGCGTTGCCGTGCACGACCACCTCGCCGCTCATCAGGTTGTCCGCCACGCCCCAGCCGCAGGTGCCGTGAACCTCGGCTGTGATCCCGTCGCACAGCCCGGCGGTGAAGGAGCCCACGTGGCCGCGATAGACGACGTGGATGGGCTTGAGGACCGAGACGCCGAGATTGTGCCGCGCCTGCGGGTTGAGCAGCTCGACCTCGGGAACGCCGGCGTCAGCCGCGCGGCGGATCTCGTCGTTGATCGCGCGCGTCGTCCGGCCGGCGCAGTCGATGGTCAGTGAAGCGGAATTCGCCACGTCACCACCTCGCCGGCCCCCGGCTCCCACACCTCGATGTCCTCGTCGATGCCGTCACGCAGCGACCAGCAATCCGACGAAACCGCCACCAGCCGGTCGGTCTCGCCCACCACCAGCGGCTTGGCCGCGTAGGGATCCTTGACCACGCCCACCTCGTCCTTGGTGACGGCGATATAGGTGAAGCAGCCATCGAGGATCGACACCGATCGCTCCAGCGCCTCGCGGAAGCTCGCGCCCTTCTTCATCTCGTCGATCAGCGCCACGGCGATCACCTCGGAATCGTTGCCGGTGGCGAAGGTGTAGCCGGCGCGCTCGAAGTGATAGCGCAGGTGGTGGAAGTTAGTGATGTGGCCGTTGTGCATGATCGCGAGATCGCGGTGCAGCCTGGCGGAAAGCGGCTGCCCGTGGGTGAAGTCAATGACGCTCTCGGTGGCGAAGCGGGTGAGCCCCATGGCGAGCGGACCGTCATAATCGGTGATGGAGAAGCGCTCCTCGAGGGTCTCAACGCCCCCCAGGTGCTTCACCACTTCGAGCTGCCGGCCGACGCTGGCGACGGTGTAGGCGGGCCCGAGCGCGTCGATCGCATCCACCAGCGCCGCATCGTCGCCGTTGTAACGGACCGTGGTGCGGATGAAGCCCTCGCCGTCGGTCGCGCTCTCGACCCGGCCAAGCTCGTCGAGCAGCGCGAGCGCCCGCCCGCCGCCGCCGGGCTCCTCGCAGTTGATGCCGACATAGAGGCGATCGTCGCTGGCCGGCTGGATCAGGGCGAGCCCGGTCGAATCCGGCCCGCGCCTGAAGATGCCGTCCAGCACGCGATAGGCGATCTCGCCGGTCCGGCGATGATGTTCCGTGGTCTTGAAGAAGACGCCGCCGAGGCCGCACATGGGCTTCGCTCCCTCGTGACGCCGTCAGCCGGCCGCCGGCAGCAACTTGACCTTCTTGTCGAGGTGCGCCCACGGGATCATCGCGTCGATCCAGGCGTTGATCCGGTCGAACGCCACCATCGCGGCCTCGCAGACCTGCACCACCTCGCCGTGGTTGCCGGCGCCGCCCGCCTCGAAGTAGGTGGCGAGCTCGCGCACGAGCCTGACCGTGCCGGTGAGCTTCCACTTGGCGAGCCGGCCCGCATGGCGGTTGAGCAGCGCCGCTGCCATCTGGTTGAGCGCCGGCGCCGGCAGAGCCTCGTCGAGCGCGAGTTGGCGGACGACCTGGATGTTCTCGCCCATCCAGAAGGTGTTGAAGTTGGCGTAGAGCACGGGCGGCATGTTGCCCATGGGCGGCAGGCTGTGCGCGCGGAGCCGGGTGATGTCGCCGGGCTCGGAACTCCAGTTGCGCCGGCCAAAGCGCTCCAGCCGGTCGACGATCGCGGAGGTCTCGGTTGCGGCCATGGCCCTACTCTCCTTCGACGAGTTCGAGCCGGACCGGCAGCGGACCCTTGGCGAGGATCTTCTTGCCCGCGGGCTTCAGGTGCTCCAGCCCGTCCACGATCTTCGCGAACACGCTGACCTTCCCGAAGGGCTGGGTGTCGCAATAGAAGATGCAGGCGGTCTGGCGTCCCGGATAGAAGCCGATGTCGCCGGGCTTGACGTTGAGAATCTCGTTCTGCGAGTTTCAGTAGAAGTGGAGCATCACGATCAGCTCGTCGCCCGCGAACTTGGCGTGCACCGAGAAGGTGTCGCAGGGCAGGCTTTCGGTGAACGCCTTGACGACTTTGGGCGCCTTGCGGCCCA
>JAPOPO010000156.1 GCA_026712885.1 Rhodospirillales bacterium
ACGGACGTACCCGCTGGGCGCCGCCCTCGTTCCTGCCTCCGACCGACGACACCGGGCTCTGGCTCATCAACCTCGAGGAACTGCCCTCGGCGGTCCCGATGGTGCAGGCGGCCCTGTACCAGCTCGCGCTGGACCGCAAGTGCGGGGAATACGAACTGCCCGAAGGCGCCTCGCTCATCGCCTGCGGCAACCGCGAGAGCGACCGCGGCGTGGTTCATCGCATGCCCACGCCGCTGGCTTCTCGGTTCGTGCACCTGGAAATCCGCGCCGACGTCGCCGACTGGTGCGCCTGGGGTGCTGCGAACGGCATTGCCCCGGAAGTGCTGTTCTTCATCCAGATGCGCCCGGACCTTCTTCACGACTTCGACCCGCAGTCGGAGGAGAAGGCGTTCCCGTGCCCGAGGACCTGGGAGTTCGTCTCCAACATCCTCAAGCGGCGCCAGGGCCTGAGCCCCACCGCGCTGCGCGCGCTGATCCGCGGCACCGTGGGGCAGGCCGCCGCCGTGGAGTTCTGCGGGTTCCTGGAAATCTGGCGCGAACTGCCGCACCCGACAACCATCATCGCCGACCCCGAGGGCGCGCCGGTGCCGGACAACCCCAGCACGCTGATCGCGCTGTGCGGTTCGCTCTACCGGCTGGCCGACGACATCAACCTCTCGGCCATCGTCACCTACGCCCGGCGCCTGCGGCGCGAGGTCGGCGAGTTCCTGGTCGGCTCCTGCGTGAAACGCGATCCGTCGCTGCAGCACACCCCCGCGTTCATCCAGTGGGCCGCGGCCAAGACGCAGTAGGCCATCGCTGAATCCCCGGACCCGCCGGCGCACACACAGGAGGACCCCACGACATGAACCTGATCCACGACGCGATGCTCGTGACCTTCACGCTTCACGGCTGGTCGGCGCGCCGCCACGACCCCGGGGCCAGCCAGTACGTGGCCGTGCACCACGACGCGGCCGCCAACGCCGGGCGCTACAACAAGCGCCTGCTCCCGAAGGCCGCGCTGGCCGCGCTCAACGCGGCCCAGAACCAGGCCCGCAAGACCCACTACCGCCACACCCTGCCGTGGGACGACGCCGGCGCCCGGCTCCTGCCGGTGGCCAACTACGAGCGCTACACGCACGCCCTCGACGAGCTGATCGAGCGCATATTCACCGAGCGCGAGCGCTTCCTGTCCGATTACGACAGCCACGTCGAACGCGCCCGGCTCGACCTAGGGCGGCTCTTCAAGCGCGACGACTACCCGTCCCGGGAGGAACTTCGAGTCCGGTATTCGGCGCGCTACCGCATCGAGCCGGTGCCCGATTCGGGGCATTTCCTGGCCGACCTGGGCGCCGGGGAGAACGCGCGCGTGAGACGCGACATCGAGCACCAGGTGAGTCTGCGCCTCAACGGCGCGCTCGGGGACCTCTACCGGCGCCTCGGAGAAGCCGTCGGGCACGTCTGCGAACGACTCTCCGAGGACGAGAACGGCAAGCCCAGGGTGTTTCGGGACAGCCTCATCGAGAACCTCCGCGAACTGGTCGACATCGTCCCGCGCCTGAATCTCTTCGGGGACCGCCACCTGGAGCACCTGTGCGAGGAGGTGAAACACCGCATCGCGTGCGTCGAGCCCGACGTGTTGCGGCCCTCCGGGGCGTCGGGGAAATTCGATCCGGCCGTGCGCCGGCGCGTGAAGCGCGACGCCGAGGACCTGGCGGCGCATTTCGCGGGGTACTTCGGGGCCGGGCGCGCGCAGCCGCACCGCGCCGAGGCCGCCTGATGGGCCACGGCACCGACACCGAACCCGGCCGCAGGCTCAGCGACTGCGTCACCTCGCTGTTGCGCGAGCACCCGTTCTTCGGAAGCCTGGTGCTGCGCCTGCCGCTCGTGGCCGATCCGTCCCGCAAGACGCTCGCCAGCGACGGGCTCGACGTGCGCTCCCAACCC
>JAPOPO010000446.1 GCA_026712885.1 Rhodospirillales bacterium
ATGATCGGAATCTCGCTCAACCCCGGAATGTCCAGGGTCTCGACCCGCGGCAGGCGCGGGTAGGTGCGGCTGAACTGCACGTGGTGGAGGAGGGCGGTGATGCCGTCCGCGCCGAGGGTGAGCGCGATTCCGATCACGATCTGATTTAGCCCTAAGCGGACGCAGAAGAGCGCCATCAGCATCGCCATCACGAGGCCGGCTGCGGCGCCCGCGAGGAAGCCGAGCCAGAGCGAGTTCGTGCCGAAGGCGGTGGCGAAGCCAGCGTAGGCGCCGAAGAGCATCATCCCCTCGATGCCGATATTGAGCACACCGGCCTTCTCCGAAACCTGCTCGCCGAGCCCGGCCAGCAGCAGCGGCACGCCGGCCGCGACCGCGCCCGCGATCAGCGAGATCAGGAAGGCATCGCTGAGCAGACCCTGTGACATCGCCGGTCAGTCCCGTGCCGCCATCTGGCGGCGCTGGCCGAGCCACTCGGTGAGGGCCAGGAAGATCAGCATGAGCGCCACCAGCACCAGGATGAAGTAGTTGGGCAGCCCCGCCTTGCGCGAGGCGGTCTCGCCGCCGATGGAGAGCACGGCGAAGAAGAAGACGAAGCCGATTACGGCGATGCCGTTGAAGCGGGCGAGGAAGACCAGGGGAATGATCATCAGGCCGTAGGCCGGGTTCCAGTCGGCCCGCACGTTGCCCCAGACGCCGAGAATCTCGACCGAGCCGGCGAGACCGGCGAGGCCGGCGCTCAGCGCGAACACGGCGACCATCAGTGTGCCGAGCGGCAGTCCCACGTGCACCGCCGCGCGCGGGTTCGCGCCCACGAGGCGGAGCCGCAGCCCGAACGACGTCCGCGTCATCAGCCAGTGGATGAACAGGATTACTACAAGGCCGACGATCACGCCCACGTTGATCGTGCTGCCGAAGAGGCGCGGCAGCCGGTCGTCGGTCGCCAGTGTCTCGGTCTGTGGCACCGTGGTGGTGGGGTCGTCGAAAGGCAGCTTGATGAGCACGTTCGCCGCGCTGATGCCTAAGAAACTCATCATCAGCGTGGTGACGATCTCGTTGACCCCGTAATAGGCCTTGAGCATCGCCGGCAGCAGTGACCAGACCGCGCCCACGGCCATCGCCACCAGCATCACCAGCGGCAGCACCAGCCAGACCGGCAGCACCGTGACCAGCGCCGGCGCGAGCGCGGCGGAGATCACTGCTGCGAGCAGGAACTGCCCGTCGACACCGAGGTTCCAGAGGCCGGCCCGAAAAGCGACGATCAGGCTCGCGCCGAGCAGCAGCAGCGGTGCGCAACGCGTGATCGTGTCCTGCAGCCCGATCCAGCTCAGCAAGCCGCGCCGGACGATATGGTAGTAGAAGGCGCCGGGATCGGCGCCGAGGACCAGCAGGATCAGCGCGCCGACACCGAGCGCGAGCACGATGGGCAGCAGCGCCGCCGCAATCGGCGTGGCCCAGCGGCGCCACGCCTGCAGGCCGGCGCTGTACCGGCCCTCTTCGGCGATCGGCGCGTGCGTCATCGTGCGATCACGCCTGGGCGCCGACCCCGATCATGAGCTCGCCGACCCGTCGCGCCGCGTCTCCGTCA
Organism: Rhodospirillales bacterium; assembly: GCA_026712885.1. Classification (GTDB taxonomy): domain Bacteria; phylum Pseudomonadota; class Alphaproteobacteria; order UBA828; family UBA828; genus WTGU01. Next base: position 1,586 of record JAPOPO010000446.1, read on the forward strand.
TTCTCCACGATACCGACCATGCGACCGTCGAGCATGACTCCGATGCGGTCTGCGAGCTCCAGAATCTCGTCGAGGTCGGTCGAGATCAGAATCGTGGCGACGCCCTGGTCGGCGTTCTCGCAGATCGCGCGGCGTGCGCGGCGGATGTTGTTCAGGTCGAGCCCATACGTGGGCTTGTTGTAGATCACCGCCATCGGCTGGTCGTCGAGCTCGCGGGCGAGCAGCGCCTTTTGCACATTGCCGCCGGAGAGGTGCCCGAGCGGGGTTTCCGGCCCCGGCACGCGCACGTCGTGCTCGGCGATGAGCGTCCGCGCGTGGCGTTCCACCTCGGCGTTGCGGATGATGCCGTTGCGCCAGAACGGCTCGTCGCCGATTCGTTTGAGCAACAGATTGAGGCCGACGGGGAAGGCGGACACGGTGCCCTCGCCGAGCCGGTCGTCGGTGACGTAGCGGAGCCCCGCGCGCTGGCGCTGGCGCACGCTGAGCCCCTCGATAGGCGTGCCGTCGAGCACGATGCGGCCGGCCTCTGCGTGGCGCTGCCCGGCGATCGCCTCGGCGAGCTGCTTTTGGCCGTTTCCGTCGACGCCTGCGATTCCGAAGATTTCGCCTTCGCGCACCGCAAAGCTCACGCCAGCATCGCCGGCTGCCGCCGGACCGCCGGTCGGGCGGAGGTCATCTACCTCGATTGCCACGCGCTCGCCCGGCGCGAATTCCCGTTCGGCGCGGCTCCGTTCCGGCACGGCGCCGTCGGCGGCGGCACCGAACATCAGGTCGACGATGTGGTCGATGGCGTCCTGCGGCGCGAGCTCGGCGAGCGTCTCCGGCGGGAGCTCGCCCACCTTGCGGCCTTGTCTCAGCACCGAGACCCGATCGCCGAAGCGCACCGCCTCGTGCAGCTTGTGGGTGATGAAAAGAACCGCAATTCCGGCGTCGCTCAGCCGCCCGATCACCCGGCCCAGGTCCTCGACGCCTTGCGGCGTGAGCATCGACGTCGCCTCGTCGAGGATCAGCACGCTTTCGCCCCGCCACAGCGCCTTGACGATTTCGACGAGCTGCTGCTGACCGAGGGAGAGAGAGCCGAGCAGCGCGTCTTCCGGCAGCGTGATGCCGAGCAAACCGGTGATCTCGCTCAGCCGCGCGCGTGTCACGGCCCGGTTCATGGGTGCGCGCCAGGAGGACCCCAGCATCAGGTTCTCGAGCACGGTCAGCGTCGGCACCAGGGTCGGGTGCTGGTAAACGGTGCCGATGCCGAGGTCGAGGGCGGTGCGCGGGCTGGCAATGCGAATTTCGCGTCC
>JAPOPO010000447.1 GCA_026712885.1 Rhodospirillales bacterium
TCCTGCAGTGCGTGCTTGTCGGCACCCGGCGGGCCAGGCCATTCCGCGCGCCCTCCGGCGACGACGAGACGGCGGCGCGGATGGGCATCGACAACCGCCACGTCTTCGGGCTCGCCATGGCGCTTGCGCTTGCAGTGGTCGCGCTCGCCGGCACCTTCATGGCGATCCGCACCAACTTCTCGCCCGCCATCGGGCCGGCGCGGCTGCTCTACGCCTTCGAGGCGGTGATCATCGGCGGGCTCGGGAGCCTCTGGGGCACGCTCGCGGGCGGCGTGATCCTGGGCGTGGCCCAGGCCATCGGTGCGAAGTTCCACCCCGGCGGGCAGATCCTCGCGGGCCACGTGGCCTTCCTGATCGTGCTCGTGCTCAGGCCGAACGGGCTCTTTCCGCGGACGAGGGACCGGTGAGCGAGGGTGCCGCCAGCTACCGGGTTGCGCGCGGCACGCGCGCGAGCCGCTACGGCGCGCTGATCGGGATTCTGGTCCTCGCGGTCCTGATCTCGCTTCCCTTCTGGGGCGGGCGCGCGGACATGCGGACGATCGTCGAGATCGCCTACTACCTGGCGCTGGCGCAGCTCTGGAACCTGCTCGCTGGCTACGCCGGCCTGGTCTCGGTCGGCCAGCAGGCGTTCCTGGGACTCGGCGGCTACGCGCTTTTCGTGTTCGCGATGAATGCGGGCGTCCACCCCATCGCGGCGATCCCGCTTGCGGGCATCGCGGCCGCGCTCTTCGCCGTGCCGACGGCGTTCATCGTGTTCCGCCTGCGGGGCGCCTACTTCGCCATCGGCACCTGGGTCGTGGCCGAGGTGTACATGCTCTCCTTCGCGCAGGTGTCTGCACTCGGCGGCGGCTCCGGCATGAGCCTGCCGGCGGCGGTGGTGAAGGGCATCGCCGCAGGCCGCATGTGGCGGGAGACGGCGATCTACTGGACCGGGATTGCCATCGCGGTCGGCGCCATCGCGCTGGTCTACCTGCTGCTCCGCTCGCGCCACGGCCTCGCGCTGACCGCGATCCGGGATTCGGAGGAGGCCTCCGGCAGTCTCGGCGTCGACAACTTCCGCACCAAGATCTGGGTCTATATCGTCGCCGCCTTCGGCACCGGCATGGTCGGCGCGCTGGTCTTCATCACCAAGCTCCGCATCTCGCCCGAGGCCGGATTCAACGTGATCGACTGGACCGCCAACGTCATCTTCATCGTCGTGATCGGCGGCATCGGCACCATTGAAGGGCCGATCATCGGGGTCATCATCTTTTTCGTGCTGCGCGAGCTGCTCGCGGATTTCGGCAGCTGGTACCTGATCGTGCTCGGCGGAATTGCGGTGCTGATGATGCTGCGCGCGCCGCAGGGCGTGTGGGGCCTGATCGCGGAGCGCTTCGATATCCGCTTCTTCCCGGTGCAGCGCCGTCTGGTGTTCGATCCTGCGTCCTTCAGCTTCGTCGCGGACTCCCGAGACGAAAACGACCGCAAGTCGTGATCCCCGAGCGGGTGAGAGGCTTTCGGGCTGCGCCTACTTCACGGCGCCCAGCGCGAGCCCCCGGATCATGTGCCGCTGGATCAGGAACACCACGATCAGCATCGGCACGAGCTGAATCACCACTGCCGCAGAGAGCGGCCCCCAGAGCACGTTGTAGAGATCGATCATCTTGGCGATCTGTACCGGGATCGTGACCGCCTTGTAGCTGGTGAGGTAGAGGGCGAAGAGGAACTCGTTCCACGCGAAGACGAAGGTGAAGACCGCGGTGACCGCGATGCCCGAGGTCCCCATCGGCAGCATGATGCGCCAGATGATCGAGAACCAGCCGAGGCCGTCCAGCCGCGCAGCCTCCTCCACCTCGCGCGGCAGGTCGA
>JAPOPO010000448.1 GCA_026712885.1 Rhodospirillales bacterium
CAGGCGGTAGACACCGGCCGTCGGCCGCTCTGCGGCGGCGCGCTCCAGGTGCCGCCGCGCCGTCCCCCACTGCTTCGCCTCGAGCGCCTGAGTCGCGAGCAGCATCAGGCTCTCCGCATGGCCACGGTTGTCGGAGACCAGCGTCTCGACCCGCTTCAGCCGCTCTGCAGCCGAGCGGTCCGCGTTCAGCGCGAGGAAGAGCCGGCCGAGCGCGGGATGGGGGCAGTGGCGCCAGGCCTCCGTCACCGCCCGCTGCGCCGCACTATCGCGGCCCGCTTCCTTGGCGAGGCCCGCGCCGAGCACCGCGGCGGGAAGGAAGGTCGCATCCGTCGTCCTCGCCTCGTCGGCGATACGGAGCGCCTCCTTGACCTCGCCCTGCTCTCGCAACGCCCGCGCGCGCTCGAAGAGTAGCCCGGCCTGGCGGCGGCGTCCGACCTCCTCGCTCACGGCGCCGTGGCGCCGGGCCTGCTTGACCGTGCCGAGCGCATCCGACCAGCGCCCCGCACGCGTCTGCATCTCCAGCAGCGCCGTCAGCACCCAGGGCGTCTCGGGCCGGAGCGCGAAGGCGCGCTCGGCAAGCTCCAGCGCCCGCGCGGTGTCGCCGGTGCGCTCGGCCTGAACCAGCAGGCCGCGCAAGCCGAGGAATGCCGTCGCGGGCTGATCGAGCATGGCCTCGAAGTAGCCGCGCGCGGCGTGGTCGTCGCCCTCAAGCTGCGCTGCCTGGGCCGAGAGCAGAAGCGTCAGCGGCGGCTCCTCCAACAACGCATCCGCACGCCGCGCAAACCGGCGCGCTCGCTTGGGATCTCCCGCTGCCGCGGCGACCAGCCCTTGAGTCAGCGCCCGGTAGCCGAGCCGTTCGCGGCGGCGACGCCGCGCCAATGCGACCCGGCGGGGGCCGATCCAGACGAAGCGGACGATGGCGGTGACCGCCAGAACGACCGCCGCGGCCACGGCGATGGCCGCCGCGAGCACCCCCGGCGAGCTCTCGACCATGTAGTCGCCCCAGGCGATCTCGACCCGGCCGGGCGGCTCCGAAATCCAGGTCGCGGCCGCCGCCACGACGATCACCGCGACGACGAAGGCGATGATGCGGATCATTGGGTCCCGCCGGTCGTTGCCCAGCGGGCGCCGATGCGCGCGTGCACCGTGGCGACGAGGCCGGCGATCGCCGTGTCGGCCTCGTGGCGCGCGCGGGCGTCGCGCAGCCAGGGCCCCGCGCTTCCAGCCTCGGCATCATCCCCCATCAGCGGCTCGACGATGGCGATGGCCTGCTCCAGATCGCCGGCCTTGAGCGCCGCCTCGGCCTCGACCAAGCGACCCTCGAGGCTTGCGGAGTCGATGGCGCCGCCCGTCCGCCGGATCGTCACGAGCTGGCTCAGCCTGGTGACGGTCTCGTCGATCCACCCCTCCTCTTCGGTCGCCGCTGTGCCGCGGACGATGGCATTGGCGGCCTGGGGGAAGCGTGCGCTCAGCCCGTCGAGCGTCGGCACGCCGGTGGCGGCGAAGGGCGCGAGCCGCGCCAGAGCGCCTTCGATCTCCGGATCCTCGCCGGCAATCCCGCGAATCGTGTCGAGCGCCGGCGCGAAGGGCCGGGATGAGCCGAGAACAGCCGTGAGCTCGCCGGTCGCCAGCACCAGGGTCACCAGCTGCCCGTCGGCTGCGGCCTGCTGCACCGCCTCTTCCTCGAAGCGAGCAAGCCGCTCGCTCACCTGGGCGAGCGCGGCTTCCAGCGCCGCGCGCTGCTCTCCCCACGCCGCGAGCGCCTCCCCGAGGGGCTCACGCGTCGGATCGTCCTCGAGCGCGCGGATCCGCTGCTCCAGGGCGATGACCGCGGCACCGGCGCCGATGGCGCCATCGGACCGCGCCTCCAGGGCCTCCAACCGGGCGTTGAGCACGCCGAGCGTTTCGACGGCTAGCGTGCCGGTCCCGGGATCGGCTTGGGCAGGCAACGAAGTGACGGGCGGGGTGTCGGGAACCGCATCGGCGATCGCTTCGACAGGGGCAGCGGCATCGGGCGTCGCCCGCTCTTCGGCGCGCGCTGAGGCAACCACGGGAGTCGCCAGCGGGTCGTCGGCGGCAAGCGCCGGCGATGGCGACGGGGGTTCCGCTGCCGGCGCCGCCGGCTCGGGCACGGCGGTCTCCGGTGGGTCAGTCTTGTCATCCTGCGGGGTGGCGACGACTGGGGCGTCCTCCTCTACAGCGCCAATCCCAGCGCTCTCGTCCTCTTGTTCCACGCCGGCAAGCGGAGTGCCGACGGCGTCGGCAGGAGGAGAAGCCGCCGTGCCTCCACCAGTCAGACCGTCGCCGGTCGTCTGGACAGCGGGCGCGGCCGACGGAGCCGCAGCGACATCCGGATCGCCTCCCGTGCCGAAGATGTCCGATCCGAACTCCGACCAAGCGGCGTAGAGGCCGACGCAAACGAGAGCCACGGCAAGGCCTATGGCCGCCAGCAGAGGGGCACGGCGTCCCTTCGGTCGATCCGCCCCGGCGTCGGAGCTGTCGAGCGCTTCGGGAGCCTCCGCGCGCTGCGACGAGCCCGCCGCCGGCAGCCGCCAGATCACCGTTTGCCGGCTGCCCTCCGGCGGCTTTTGGTCATCGTCGTTGCGCGCCGCCATTCGTCTCTCGCTGCGCTTGCTGCGGTCCGTTCGCCGCCTGGGCCGTCTCTTGCCCATCCCTACCGCCTGTCGCTGCAACGGCCCGGTACGAGCGCGCCCGTCACATTGGCGACCAGCGAGTCCTGTCGCGGCGCGGCGGCCACACAGATTCGTTGCCAGGAAAGGGGTGCTGCCGCCTCGGCCACCGCTTGGCTCAGGCAGAACGCGGTGAGTGTCCGCGCCGTCGAGTCGAGCCCCGACTCGCACGCGAGCTTAGCAAAGAGGCGCGCGGTGCGGGGAGAGAATAACGCGACGCCGGCGAGGGTTCGCGCTTCAAGCGCCTGGCGGGCGGGTGCCGAGAGGGCGCGCGAGGCAACCGCGTCGTAGAGAGGCGCGCGCTCCGCCTCGAAGCCGGCGGCGCGCAGCCTAGCCGCGAGATCGCCCGCGCTGAGCCGGCCGGCCACGTGCACGAGGCGGCCGGAGCCGGGGTCGAGCCGGGCTACGGCGAGCGCCGCAAGCGCAACCACGTCGCCATCCGCGGCCGTCACCGCACGGAAGCCCGCGTCCCGTGCGGCGTGCGCGGTAGCGCAGCCCACGGCCAGGACCGGGGTCAGGCGGGCTTCCTCATCGGGCGACGCCGCCGCGAGCGCCCGCGCGCCGTTCGCGCTGGTGAGCAGGATCGCCTGGGCACCCGAAAGGTCGAGCTTCGCATCGTCGTCGATACGAATCGTCATCATTGGCTCGATCAGCGACTCGACGCCATGACGCGCCAACTCCGCCGCCAGCGCGAGTGAGTCCTCGCGCGGGCGGGTCAGGAGCAAACGGGGACCGTTCAAGACTCGAACCAACCGGGTCCGCCGGCCGCACGTAGCGCGGTGCCGGCGTCGCGGCCGATGGCGGGCGCGTCCGCCATGGCCCCGGCCCTCTCGAGTCGGTGGCAGACGCTGCCGTCGGCCCGCGCGATCAGGGCATCGAGGCGGAGCCCGCCCGAGCCATCCGCCTCGGCGAGCCCCGCAATCGGGCTGCGGCAGGAGCCGTCGAGCACCTCCAGCAGCGCCCGTTCGCACTGGAGGGCGGCGGTCGTCACAGGATCGACGATGGGCTGCAGCAGCTCCTGCATCCGCTCGTCGCCGGTCCGACACTCGATGCCGAGGGCGCCCTGACCCACCGCCGGCAGCATCTCCGCCGGCTTCAGCACCGTCATCCCGTCCACTTTCTCTTCCAGCCGCTTGAGGCCGGCCAGCGCCAGCAGCGTGGCGTCGACGGCGCCATCGGCCACCTTGCGCATCCGGGTTCCCACGTTGCCCCTCATCGGGACGACTTCCAAATCGGGGCGGTGCGCCAGAATCTGCGCCTGACGGCGGAGCGATCCGGTGCCGACCCGCGCCCCCTGCGGCAGGTCGGCAAGGCCGCGGGGCCCCGGCCCGTCGCGCGCGATCAGCACGTCGCGCGGGTCCTCCCGCTCGGGGATCGCGGCGATCTCCAGTCCTTCCGGCAGCCAGGTCGGCACGTCCTTCATCGAGTGCACGGCGAGGTCGATGCGCCCGTCCCTGAGCGCCTCCTCGATCTCCTTGGTAAAGAGCCCCTTGCCGCCGATCTCGGCGAGCGGTCGATCGACGAAGCGATCGCCCGAGGTGGTGATGGTCTCGGTGACCAGCGCTGCGTCCTGGGCCAGCGCGGGATGAGCCGCAACCAGCAAGTCGCAGACGTGGCGAGTCTGGGCGATAGCGAGCGGGCTGCCCCGCGTCCCGACGACTATTGGCAGGCGCACGTCCACGGCACCGAATCGGAGCGTTGCGCCCCTTCTACACAGC
>JAPOPO010000370.1 GCA_026712885.1 Rhodospirillales bacterium
ACGGCCCGAATGAATGAAATCCATTCACGCCATGAATGGATATCGTTCACCGCTGCTGCTTCGCGACCTTCTCTGACGGACAAATGGCCCCGTCGCGGCCAGGGAGCGAATGGCCCATAGTCTGCGCTCCAATTCCCAAGGCACAGGTTTCGCGACCGATGACCGAAAACGCCCCGCTCCCGCTCGCCGGCATCCGGGTGCTGGAGTTCTGCCAGACGATCATGGGGCCAAGCTGCGGCCTTGTGCTGGCCGATCTCGGCGCAGACGTCATCAAGGTCGAACCCGCACCTGACGGCGACAAGACCCGCCGCCTGCCGGGCTTCGCTGCCGGCTTCTTCGGCGGCTTCAACCGCAACAAGCGCTCGCTCGCCGTCGATCTCAAGTCTGACCGCGGCCGGGAGGTCGTCCATCGGCTGGCCGCCGGCGCCGACGTGGTTATCGAGAACTACGCGCCCGGCACCATGGAGCGGCTCGGCTGCGGTTGGGAGACACTGAGCGGGATCAATCCTCGCCTGATCTTCGCCTCGCTCAAGGGCTTCCTTTCCGGCCCTTATGAGAGCCGGCCGGCGCTCGACGAGGTGGTGCAATTCATGGCCGGCCTCGCCTACATGACCGGTCCGCCCGGCCGGCCGCTGCGCGCCGGCACCTCGATCATCGACATCATGGGCGGCAGCTACGCGGTCATCGGCATCCTCTGCGCGCTGAAGGAGCGCGAGGCGACTGGCAGGGGGCAGTTCGTGAAGTCGGCGCTGTTCGAATCGACCGCCTTCCTCATGTCGCAGCACATGGCCGGCATCAGCGCCACGGGGCGCGAGCCGCAGCCCATGCCGGCCCGCGCTCGGGCCTGGGCGATCTACGAGACCTTCGAGACCGGCGACGGCGAGCAGGTCTTCATCGGCATCACCAGCGACAACCACTGGCGCGCATGGTGCGGGCATTTCGGCTGGGCGGACGAGCTGGCCGACCCGCGCAACGCCACCAATGAGAGCCGCGTGGTCGAGGGAGACCGGATTGCCGCCCGCATCGCGGAGACCGTCAAGGCGCACACGCTCGCGGAGATGACGGCCATTCTGGAGGAGATCGCGGTGCCCTTCTCGCCCGTGGCGAAGCCGGTGGACTTGTTCGACGACCCGCAGCTCAACCATGAAGGGCGGCTGATGGATGTGCAGCTTCCGGGCGGCCCGGCCACGCGCCTGCCGCGCCTGCCCGTCGAGATCGGCGCCCACGATTTCGGCCTCCGCCGCCAGCCTCCGGCCGTCGGCGAGCAGACAGGCGAAATCCTGGCGGAGGCCGGCTTCGACGAGGCCGAGGTCGCCGCGCTGGCCGCAGAGGGGACGATTACGCGATGAAGGCGCGGTAGTCCTCGATCACGTCCCCGACGGCCGCTTCCAGCAGCCTCGCGCCGTCCTCGGCGCGGGCGAGCGAGGCGTCCGAGCCGATACGGCCGTCCGGGAACCGCGCCCGGTAGGCGTCCGGTTCCTTCTCGAAGCCGCCCGGCGCGCATTTCGGCGTCATGGCCACGCCCTCGCGCCGGGTCTCCGGGGCATAGTGCCAGGCGAGCGCGATCTCCGACGGCGTGGCGTGCATCCCCTCGGCCTTGCCGTAAAGCTCCTTGGCGAGCGCGCGCACGCGCGGCCCGGCGAACCAGCTGTGCAGCCT
>JAPOPO010000134.1 GCA_026712885.1 Rhodospirillales bacterium
CACGGCGGCTCACGGGCGCGGAGGCGCATGCCTGGGGCATCGCGCTCGACTGCGTGCCCGAGGATCGGCTTGCGGCCGCGACCGATGCGCTGGTGGACGAGCTCAAGACGTTCTCGCCGCTGGCCCAGCGCACCGCGAAGAAGCTCCTCAACGAAGCCGAGGACGCGCCGCTCAGCGTGGCCATCGCCCTGGAGGGCGAGGCCTATGGTAGGCTGCGCTCATCGGCCGACTTCGCGGAAGGCGTCGCTTCCTTCACTGAAAAGCGCAAGCCGGTCTTCAAGGGAGAGTAGCGGTCGCATGGACGACGCACCGCCCCCCGCAGCGACGGGCGCCGACGCGGACGTGTCGGAAGGCTTGGCCTCGCCCGCGCGCCTTCGGCGCTTTCACCTGGATCCGGTGGGGGGAATTGCGGGCGACATGTTTGCCGCGGCGCTGCTCGATGCCCGGCCCGCGCTTGCTGACGGCCTGCGCGCTGCACTTGCCGGGCTGGACTTGCCGGCCTCTGTCGAGATCGCCATCGACCCGCACCGGAACACCGCGCTTGCTGGCACGCGCTTCAAAGTGACGGCGCCCGAAGACGACGGGCACGGCCACGTGCGACTGGCGGAGGTGCGCGCGCGGCTCGAGGCCGCCCGCATCGAGCCCGCCGTGCGGTTGCGGACGCTCGCGATCTTCGTGTTGCTCGCCGAGGCTGAAGGCGCGGTGCACGGCATGGACCCGGCGGAGGTCACCTTCCACGAGGTGGGCGCCTGGGATGCGACGGTCGACATCGTCGCGGCGGCATTTCTGATCGAGGCGCTGGGCCCCGCCCGCTGGACCGTCGGCCCCGTCCCGCTCGGCTCGGGCCGGGTGCGCTGTGCCCACGGCCTGCTGCCGGTGCCGGCGCCTGCCGTGGTGCATCTCCTGCGGGGGCTGGCGACGCACGACGACGGCATCGAGGGCGAGCGGGTGACGCCCACTGGCGCGGCCATTCTCAAGCATCTTGCGCCGGAATCGGTGCCGGCACGGGAGCCGGAGACGCTGGCGGGCGTCGGCACCGGCTTCGGCAGCCGTACCCTGCCCGGCCTCAGCAACGTGCTGCGCGTCCTGGAATTCGCGCCCGTCGCGCCGGCTGCGAGGCAGGAACAGGTCGCGGTGCTGCGCTGCGAGATCGACGACCAGACGCCGGAGGACCTCGCATTGGGTCTCGATCGCCTGCGGGCGCGCCCCGGCATCCTCGACGTCCTGCAGTGGCCGGCCTACGGCAAGAAGGGCCGTTTGGTGGCTGCGGTTCAGGTGCTCGCCGAGGCGGATGCACTCGACGCGGTGCTTGCGGCGGTCTTCGACGAGACCACCACGCTCGGCGTGCGCTGGTCCAAGGTCTGTCGCAGCGCGCTCGCGCGGGATACGGCCGCTCACGCCGACGCACACGGCACGGTGCGGGTGAAGCGCGCGCGCCGGCCGGCGGGCGCCGTGACCGCCAAGGCGGAACTCGACGATCTCGCAGGCAGCGCGGGCCATGCGGCGCGCGAAGAGCGCAGGCGCGAAGCCGAGGCGGCGGCGCGCGGACGGGGCGGTGATGACTGAGCCGGCTTCCCTCGGCGCAGGCGCGCTGGGCGCGGTGCTCGACGGCATCGGCCAGGCCGCGGTCGCGGTCAGCGGCGGGGTGGACAGCATGACGCTCGCACTGCTCGCCGGACGCCGCCTGGGCCGAGAGAGCGCGATGTTCCACGCCGTCTCGCCAGCGGTGCCGCCGGAAGCGACCGAGCGGGTGCGCGCCTTCGCCGCGCGGGAAGGGTGGCGGCTCACGGTCCTCGATGCCGGCGAGTTCGACGATCCCGCCTACCGCGCGAACCCGGCGAACCGCTGCTATTACTGCAAGACCAACCTCTACGGCGCGCTCGCCGCTAGCACCGACGCCACGCTGCTCTCCGGCACGAACCTGGACGATCTGAGCGACTGGCGGCCGGGGCTCAAGGCCGCCGGGGAGCACGGCGTGCGCCACCCCTTCGTCGAGACCGGTATCGGCAAGGCGGGGATCCGCGCCATCGCGGCAGACCTGGGCTTCGATGACCTGTCGCAGTTGCCGGCGGCTCCCTGCCTCTCCAGCCGTGTCGAGACCGGGCTTCGCGTGGAGGCCGACGACCTCGCCTCGATCCACGCCGCCGAGCGCTACCTGGCAAGGCAGTTGCGGCCGTTGCGGCCCGAGACGGTGCGCTGCCGCCGGCGCCGGGCCGGCATCGTGATCGAGCTCGACGCACCGACCCTCGCGGCGCTGAGCGAGAGCCGCCGTACCGCGCTCGGCGACACCGTCGCCGGCATGTTCGACACGGGCGAAGACGCCCGGCCGGTGAGCTTCGCCCCCTACCGGGTGGGCAGCGCCTTTCTGAGGCCCGCGCACCCGGCGTGAGCACGCCCACCGCCATCACCCTCGATCTCGAACGCCGCGCGCGCATCGGCATCGAGGAGGCCGTGCTCTGCGCGGGCAAGACGCCGGCGCAGCTGGCGGACATCCTCGCGCGTGCGGAGGAGGCGGAGCGGAGCCTGTTGCTAACCCGCCTCGACGCAGCCCAGCGCGACGCCCTGCCTGCGGCGCTGGCCGAGCGCATCGATTACGAGGCGCTGTCGCGCACCGGCATCTTCGGCACGGTCGCGGCACCTGCCGGCGAGGCGCGGGTCGCGATCGTCTCCGCCGGGACCTCGGACCAGCCGGTCTGCCGGGAGGCCGCCCGCACCCTCGCCTATCACGGTCACGCTTCCGCAGAGATCGGCGACGTGGGGGTCGCGGGCCTGTGGCGGCTGATGAACCGGATCGACGAAATCAGAGCCTATCCCGTCGTCATCGTGGTCGCCGGCATGGACGCGGCGCTGCCCTCGGTGGTGGGCGGGCTGGTGCCGGGTATGGTGATCGCGGTGCCGACGTCCACCGGCTACGGCGTCGCGAGCGGCGGGTCGGCGGCGATGATGGCCATGCTCGCCTCCTGCGCGCCGGGCGTCGCGGTGGTCAACATCGACAACGGCTACGGCGCCGCCTGCGCCGCACTGCGCGCGCTTCCGCTACTCGCCCGGGAAGATTAGAGCGCGTCCGTCACTGACGGGCGCGCGACAGGCCGCGACCGCGGCCCGCCCGCGCAGGCGCCGGCCTAAGGCCGGCTGCCGTGAGCGATAAAGAGTCAGCCCGCGAGGGCGCGGGCGGCGGCGGTGCGCTCGTGCAGCCCGCGCAGCGCGCGCAGCTCGTCCTGCGTGGGTGCCGGGGTCACGGTGAGATCGTCGGCGACCTTGAGCGGCCAGCCGGTGGCGGCCAGCACATCGTTGAGCGCGACGCCGGGATGGGTATGGGTGAGGACCAGCTCGCGGCTCTCCGCATGTGGTTGGAGCACGCCGAGATCGGTGATGACCGTGCTGGGCCCGCGGCCGGGGAGGCCGGAGCGCTCGCGCCAGTCGCCACCGGTCAGGTGGCCGGCCGAGGTCACGAACTCCACCTTCTCCACGAAGCCGCGCTTCGACTGGCGCATGATGACGAAGACCTCGCCGGCGAGCCCCGCGATCTCCGGCGCGCCGCCGGCGCCGGGAAGCCGCGTCTTGGGCTGCGCATAATCGCCGATCACGGTGGTGTTGATGTTGCCGAAGCGGTCGATCTGCGCTGCGCCGAGGAAGCCCACCGTGATGCGCCCGCCCTGCAGCCAGTAGCGGAAAATCTCGGCAGTGGAGACCACGAAGTCGGCGGTCTCGGCGAGCTCGCTGTCACCGATGGAGAGCGGGAGGACGGCGGGCTTCGCTCCGACAGTGCCGGACTCGTAGATAAGCACGGCGTCCGGCGCGTGGCTGGCGCGGGCGAGGTTGGCGGCGGCGCTCGGCAGGCCGATGCCAACGAAGCACACCGTGCCGTTGTCGATGAGCCGCGCCGCGGCGACGGTCATCATCTCGTCGGACGAGAAGGGTTGGTCGGTCATGGGCGCAGTCATAGCCGCGCAGAGCCCGACTTAGAAGGGGCGAATTCGGCCGCGCCCGGCGCCGCCCTTGCCCGGGCTCGGCCGTTGCGATAGGGAGACGAGCGAGCGGCGGATGCGGCGCGCCGCGCACGGCGGGACGAGGGGCGGTGGCGCTGCTCACGGTCGAGAATCTGACCAAGATCTTCACGGTCGGCAAGGACGAGGACCTGATCGCGGTCAACAACGTCTCGTTCACGCTTGAGCGCGGCGAGACGCTGGGCCTGGTCGGCGAGAGCGGCTCGGGAAAGACCACCGTCGGCCGCTGCGTGCTGCGCCTGATCGAGCCTACCGAGGGGCGGATCGCGCTCGGCGACCAGCAGATCAGCGAACTCGACCCGGCAGGGCTCAGGGCGCTCCGGGCTCGGATGCAGCTGGTCTTCCAGGACCCCTTCGGCTCGCTCAACCCCAGGCTCACGGTCTACCAGACGGTGGACGAGCCGCTCGCGCTGCACGGCGTGGGGCGCGCCGAGCGCAGACCCCGCGTCGGCGCGATGCTGGAGCGTGTGGGCCTCTCCGCCGACGTCTTCAACTACTATCCGGCGGACCTCACCGCGAGCGAGCAGCAGCGGGTCGGCATTGCGCGCGCGCTGGTCACCGAGCCCGAATTCGTGGTGTTGGACGAGCCGACCTCGATGCTCGACCCCTCGGCAAGGGCGGAGATCCTGGACCTTCTCAAGGCGATCCAGAACGAGACCGAGACCGCCTACATCTTCATTTCCCACGACCTGACCTCGGTTGCCAAGATCAGCCACCGCATCGCGATCATGTATCTCGGCCATATCGTCGAGCACGCACCCACCGACATCATCATGGAGAGCCAGCGCCACCCCTATAGCCGCGCCCTGCTGTCGGCCGTGCTGTTCCCCGATCCGCACCGCCGGCCCGATCCCTACGTGATCGAGGGCGAGATCCCGACGGCGATCAACCCGAAGCCGGAATGCCCGCTTTACGGCCGCTGCCCGATCCGCGAAGACGCCTGCCAGGACGCGGTGCCGCCGCTGGTTGAGGTGGAGGCGGTGCATTATTCGGCCTGCCGGCGCTGGGACGACGTCGCGGCCTCGATGGCGGACGCGCGCGGTGCTGCGTAGCAAAGCCTGGAGCGGCGAGGCGGTCTGCTTCGCACCCGTCGATGACAAATTTGTTACCGCTCAATTTGAACGAGCGCTTGTTTCAATTTTCTTCTAATATCCGGCCGCGTGCCGCGACGCGCGCACCTGCGCGCGCGGGGCGACCCTGCGGTGCAGAGGGAGACTGAGGAGAGACGACATGACCTTGGGTGACATCACAAGACGCGGCCTCGCGGTCGCGGCCACGGCAGCGCTCGCTGCGCTGGTGGCAGCGGCGCCGCCGAAGCCGGCCGCCGCAAATCAGGACACGATGGTGATTGCCATCGGCGCCCTGCCGCAGGGCATCGACCTCGACAAGCACGTGAGCCCCCAGACCTGGAGCATGGGCGCGCAGGTGTTCGAGGACGGGATGAACTGGGAGTCGATCGACTTCCCCTTCTCGACGGGCGACGCCTGGGACCCCTCCACCATCCCGGGCTTCAAGTATCCCGACTACATGGGTCAGAAGACCCTGGTGCCGGGCATCATCGAGAAGTGCGAGATGCAGCCGGACGGCCTGCGCGCCGTCTACCACCTGCGCAAGGGCGTGATTTCGCCCTGGGGCAACGAGTTTACCGCCGACGACGTGCTCTGGCGGATCGAGCGCGGCAAGGCCACGCAGGCGATCAACAACTTCCTCGAGTTCCTGCTCAGCATGCCGGGCCAGACCATCGACCCGCCGGAGA
>JAPOPO010000452.1 GCA_026712885.1 Rhodospirillales bacterium
CATGCCGATCAAGCTGCGCCAGGCCTTCACGGCGCTCCGCTCCGGCCGGCCGCAGCCGGTGATGCTGGAGCTGCTGGGCGATGCGTGCGCGGGCGAGGTGAATGGTGCGCCCGAGTACACGCCGGTGCGGCGCATGCGCTCCGCGGCCGACGAGGGCGCGGTGCGGGAGGCGGCCGAGCGCCTGCTCGCAGCCGAGGTACCGCTGATCTGGGCCGGCCAGGGCGTGCTCTGGGCCGAGGCGAGCGACGAGCTGCGCGCGGTCGCGGAGCTGCTCGGTGCGCCGGCGATGACCACGCTGCAGGGCAAGAGCGCAATCCCCGAAGCGCATCCGCTGGCGGCGGGCGTCGGCGCGCTCTCCACCACGGCCATGGCCGCGCACTATCTGCAGGCGAGCGATTGCGTGCTCGCCGTGGGCTCCAGCCTGACGCGCGCGCCCTTCACGCCAAACATCCCGGACGGCAAGACCATCATCCACGCGACCAACGATCCGATCGACATCAACAAGGAATATCCGGCGGCCGTTGGCATCGTGGCCGACGCCAAGCTCTTCCTCGCACAGCTCGCCACTGAGCTGAGGCGCCACGTGGGCGAGGGCCGCACCGAGCGCCGGGCCGAGACCGCCGACACCATCGCGCGCATCAAGGGCGAGTGGCATGCCGAGTACGAGCCGCTCTTCGCCGACGATTCGGCGCCCATAAACGGCTACCGCATGATGCGCGAGCTCTGGTCGGTGCTCGACCCGGAGACGTCGATGCTCACCCACGAGTCCGGCGCCTCGCGGGATATCCAGAGCGTCTTCTACCAATCGGGTCCGCCGCGCAGCTATCTGGGCTGGGGCCAGTCCTCGCAGCTCGGCTTCTCCCTCGGCCTCGCCATGGGGGCGAAGCTCGCGAACCCCGACAAGCTGGTCGTCAACGTGATGGGCGACGCCTCGGTGGGCATGACCGGCATGGACTGGGAGACCGCGTCGCGGAACGACATCCCGATCCTCACCGTGATCAAGCACGATTCGATCTTCTCGGGCTACGACCGCAACATCCCCGAGGCCTCGGCGCGCTTCGCGGCGAACCGGCAGCAGGGCGACTACGCGACCATCGCGGCGAGCCTCGGCTGCCATGCCGAGAAGGTGACCGAGCCGGCGGCGCTCAGGCCTGCACTGGAGCGCGCGATCGCCGCCACGAACGAAGGCCAGCCGGCAGTGGTGGACGTCATTACCGCCGAGACCCACAAGCTCTCCCGCCTCGCTCCGACATCAATCGGCTGACGGACCTGGGGTCGGGAGACTCAGCCCGCCTGCGGCTCCGGCCAAGCGGCGGGGCGGCCGTCGGTCGTCCAGACGCCCTTCGCCTCGGGCTGGCCGCTGCCGATACCCGCTATCGGCACGATGACGGCGCGGGTGAAGAAGGCCTGCGCGCGGAAGCCGAAGATCACCGTATCGCCCACCGCGACGCGCTGGTCGGGCTCCGGCAGGAGCTGGCCGTAATAGTCGATCATCGCCGGGTCCGGCGTGGCGGCGTCGACCTTTTGCGCGAGCGCCGCCTCCGGATCCGGGCCCACCAGCGCCTTGAGCGGGTAGGGTTCGAACACAGGATCGATGTAGAGCCCGCCGCCGAAGCAGTAGGCGCGGCCCTGGTGGAAGTGGGAGACCTCGCTCAGGTAGAGCATCGCCGGGCGCTCCGGCAGATCCGCGCGGGCGTGGAGCGGCGACGTGCCGGTGAGCCCGTGGCCGGGCTCCACCTGGGTCGCGCCGCCCTCTGCCA
>JAPOPO010000453.1 GCA_026712885.1 Rhodospirillales bacterium
CATGACGGCCTCCGCTCCGCTTGACGTCTTGCGACCGCGATGGATACGGTCAGGGAAGGAATGGAATTCCGATGCGTCCTGCGTGATCGCTCTCGATTGCCCGCCACAACCGTTTCGTTCCCAACCCTGGCGGGCGGTCTCCGTGGAGCGGGCCGCCTGTTCCCATCGGGCGGCCCGCTCGTTTTCTTCCGGAAACTGCGGGCTTCCGCATGTGCGGAGCCTCGTCTTTATGGTCGCAGCGCCGCCGGTCCTGCCGTTGCCGCCGCGAGGGAGCCTGCACGAGGGGCCGGACGCCGCATCGGCTCCTGACCGGGAGAGGATGCGCGCCGGCTGCCGGACGGACAATTGCAATTCGGTATGATCGAGCGATCGGACGGAGACGCGGGGACGGAGCCAGGGCAGACCGAGGATCGGCCGCCCCGGACAGCTGAGCACTGCCGGCTTTGTGCCGGCTCGGGCCGGATTGTCCTGCTCTCGGGCATGTTCGCCGACATGCGTATCCGCTCAAGTTTTCGGACCGAAGAGTGCCACTTCTGCCGGGGCACCGGGGAGAGTGCTCGCACTTGGCCGGAATGGGAGGAAGAGCAGGCGAGATTGCGTACGGCGATGCGCGCCGCGCGCGCAAATACGCAGCTTTCGGCACCGGGCGCCATGCCTGACGGCCGAGAAAACCCGCAGCGCGGCGAGGCGCCTGGCAGACGAAACGGCGTCGGGCCGGAGAGGGGCACTTGAGGGCGACGATCGGCATTCCGGCCGGTCCAACTGCAATGACGACGATGCTCTGCCACGAGGCGTGCCTCGGTGCGGCCAGGTCGGTGCTTTCTTCGGCGAAATGATCGCTGCGCGCCCGGTGACGGCGTCGCTTGCGGGCGCGGGCCGAAATCATCGAATCCGAGCTGCCGTGCCGGTCGTCGAAGCTCGGGTGCGTGGCTTGCGAAAGCCGGGCCGGACAACGGCATCGGATTGCAGGCCGGGGCCAGCCCGGAGTAGGGTTGCGGAGAGCCAGCGGGGAGTTCGAACGTTCCGGCAAGCCATGCCATAAAGGTCGCGCTGACGCCCCAGCTCGCCCGCTTCGTTGACGATCTGGTGGCGGGCGGCGCCTACGACAATGCGAGCGAGGTGGTGCGGGACGCGCTTCGCGAGCTGCAACGGCGCAAGCATGACGATCAGTTGACCGAGATCCGCTCGCGGATCGGGGCCGCCCTCGACCAGATCGACCGGGGCGAGGGCCGGAGCGGCGACCCGCCCGGGATCGTGGCTGGCATTTTCGAGGAGGCAAGGGGCCGCCATCACGGCCGATGAAGACGGTCGTATTTTCGCCAGCCGCGCTTGGCCGGCTGGCCGATGTTTTCGCCTGCAGCCTCGAACGGTTCGGCGAGGCGTATGCCGGCAGACTGGCCGGACGGCTGGAAGCGCTGGCCCGTGGCGAAGGCCCGAAGGCGCGGCCCTGCGAGCAGTTGATGCGGGGCGTGCGGGAAGCCTCGGGGCTCGCCTGCTTTCACGAGGGGCCCCGCTACCTGATCCTGCGCGAGAAGCCGGAGGTGCTGGAAGTCGTGGAAGTCTTC
>JAPOPO010000024.1 GCA_026712885.1 Rhodospirillales bacterium
CGACCGCGACGACGTGCACACGGCCGACCTTGCTCACCGCGCCTATCTGTCCGAGCGGCAGGTCGCACCGCTCACCGGAGACCTGCCGTCGACCGCGGCGGCACGCCAGATCGAAGGCGTGGCGTTCCTCATCCTGTCGGGTTGGCACGTCGGCTATCTGCCCGTCTCCTACGCAGAAAGGTGGGTGGAGAGCGGGCGCATGCGCAGCATCCTGCCCGAGGCCTACCGCCTCAATACGAAGATGGAGTTGGTGATTCGCCGTGGCGTGCAGCTGACGCTGGTCAGCCAGACCTTCGCCGACATTCTGCGGGAGACCACTCGGCCGTTGCACAGCTAACCGCCGGTTCCTGAGCGATGCTGGCGCACGCGCTTCGGTAGCGCGACGCGGTGCTGGGCCTTGTCATGAAGCGACTGTTGTTCGGCATCGCTGTTTGACCCCCCAGAATCGAAGCAAATCAACGTGTTACAACGCCGATCGGAGCCCAATCTGCTGGCTTAACAACAGCGCAGGCCGCCCTCGTAGCGAAAACTCCCCGAGAGGGTCACCGTCCCGTATCCGTGCATCTTGCCGGCGCGCATGGTGCCTTCGAAGACGCCGTCCCCGCCCAGATAGGTGAGCCGCCCTTCGTCCGAGGCCTTGCCGTCCACACAGGCGCCCGACCAGATGAAGGGCCCCATGTCGTCGCCCCGACCGTAGTTCCACACCTGGCAGGGCTGGTTCTCGGTGATCGACCAGTCGGGGCCGAAAGGCTCGAGGGGCTCGTCAGCCGCCTTTGCGCTCGTGGACCAGACTGCCAGGGCGGCGAGCGCCGCCGCCATCGGCCTTGCCGCGATGGCTCTCATGATTCTCTTCTTGGAAGCGGTTCGGCATCGCGCGGTTGAGGGCCGAAGGTGGGTGCATCACGACCCCGTCCGCATCTCCGCCCGCCAAGACGGCCAGGCCGGAGTCGGCGGAAATCGACATATCGGAGCATGTGACGGACATAGCACGGTTCGTCGCAATGCGATGGTCCACAACCCTGATCCTCCCCCATTGGATTGGTCCACCCGTAGGTTATGGAAAGAGGAGGACCTGGGATGGCAAGGAAGCGCACAAGCCAAAGAAGATCATCAGTCGGCCGCTGCCGTCCAAGCTCCCGCCGCGCTCAGACCAGCTCTTCGATGGGCGTGTAGACGTCCGCGATTCCGAAATATTTCGGGCCGAACACCTCGAGCGCCTCGGGTGTGCGCATGACCGGCGGCACGCTCACGCCCACAACGCGCACCCGCTGGCCGTACTTGAGCCCCTCGGTGGTGATCGGCTCGGCGTTCTCCTGATCGAGAATGCAGATCAGGTCCGGCACCATGCCGAGCATGCGCTTGCCCTGCTGAGCCACCAGGAACTCGTTCTGGAAGCGCACTTCCAGTCGCTCCCCCGTGCTCTCGCCGATGCCTTCGAAGATGACCCGCCCGATGGCCCAGCCGCGCGTGGTCTCGCGCAACAGGTCTACCACCTTGCCTTCGAACAGCACCGCGCAGAAGCGCTTGTCGCGCGAGGTCTCGAAGTAGCGCGCGAGGCCTGTGAAGGGGTCGCTCTGGGTCTCCCGCGCCTCACGGATCGAGCGTCCGATCTCCATGGCGAGCGTGGTGGTGTATAGCACGCCGGTCTCCTTCGCCTCCTTGCCCGACATGCTGTAGAGCGCGATCTCCGACTTGGTGCCCATGCGGGTGCACACCACCCGCGCAAACCACTCGGACTCCAGGTTGCTGCGGGCACGCACGATGACCTCGTTGCCGTGCTCGTCGCGCAGCACGATGGGCGACGCGGGCACCCCGTAGACGCCGAAGGTGCACATCTGCAGCTCGGGGAACGCGCGCCCCATGCCGTCGCCGTCGACCACCGGGAGCCCGGTCATGGCGCCGACCACCATGGGCAGCGTGCCGTTGATGCCGCCGGCCTCGGCGGCGATCAGGGCGTCGGCCTTGCGGCCCTTCTCGCGCTCGATCGAGCGCAGGCACTCCACCATGGCATGCGCGCTCGGGATCTTCTCGACCATCACGGTCGGCGCGCCCATGTTGGCGACCGAGACAACGAAGTCGTCGTCGTCGAGCTCCATCGGGTCCATGATCGTGATGTCGGCGCCTTCCTCCAGCTTCTGCCTGAGGATCAGCCCGCCGACATAGGGATCGCCGCCGCCGCCGGTGCCGAGAAAGGCGGTGCCGCGCAGGAAATCCGGCAGCAGGTCGAGGTGCATCTTCATCGTTGGCATTGTCTTGCTCTTGCTCCTGCTCGCTGCTCAGCCTTCGGCGAGATCGCCCACCGCCTTGACCCGGACCCGGCAGGCGGCGCCCGGCAAGTAGGCCAGGGGAATCTCCTCGACCTCGATGATCTCGATGCTGGCGGGTTCGGCGCCGGCGTCCACCGCCTTCGCCTGCGCCTCGTCCTTGGCCTGGGCAATGGCGTTCTCGCGGCCCTCCTGCTCGTAGGAGAAGACCCGGTCGACCTCGCCGCCCACCTGAGCGATGGCGGCGCCGATGGCGTTCGCCACCGCCGAGTGCTCGGGCACGCTCAGCGTCGAGACGCCCGCCAGATCGCGCTCGATCAGGATGCTGCCGCCGCCCACCAGGATCGCGGGCACCGGGTCCGCGCTCGTCTTCATGCGGTCGATCGCGTCCTCCACCATCATGTGGATGGTCTCCAGCCCGCGTTGCACCGCGGCACCGTTCAGCCCGGCCACGGCGCTCCGGTCTCCGATATCGACGAGGCCGGAGGCGACCGCGACATCGGTGGCAGTCAGCGTATCGCCGCCGAAGATCAGCGCTTTCTCCGTAAGCTCGAAGCCGACGGAATCGGGGCCGACGGTGATCGCATCGTCGCCCCGCACCAGGCTGCCGCCGCCGAGCCCGATGGCCAGCACGTCTGGCATGCGGAAGTTGGTGCGCACGCCGCCCACATCGACGGCGACCGCGGACTCCCTGGGGAAGCCGCGGGCCAGCACACCGACATCGGTGGTGGTACCGCCTATATCGACCACCACGGCATTCTCCTGGTCGGAGAGGAAGGCCGCGCCCCGCATGCTGTTGGTGGGGCCGGAGGCGAAGGTCAGCACCGGATAGCGCTCGACGTAAGCCGCGCTCATCAGGGTGCCGTCGTTCTGGCTGATGAAGAAGGGCGCGTCGATCTTGAGTTCCTTCAACGAGTCGCGGAACGCGCCCACCACCTTGGCCGAGAGCGAGACCAGGGCCGCGTTCATCACCGCCGCGTTCTCGCGCTCGATCAATCCAACCCGGCCGATCTCGTTGGAGAGCGTGATTTGCGCGTTCGGGTGCTCGGCGCGGATGAGCTCGGCGGCGCGGTCCTCCTGCGCGTTGTTGAGCGGCGCGAAGACCGACGAGACCGCCACTGATTCAAGCCCCTTGGCGGCGATATCGCGGGCGATGCGGGCGATCTCGGCTTCGTCCAGGGGGGAGATCTCGCGCCCGTCCACCTCATAGCCTCCCTTGGCCATGTAGACGTTGCGGCCGATGGTATCCACCAGGTCGCGCGGCCAATCGATCAGGGGGTTGAGGCTCTCGGTCGCCGGCAACGCGAGGCGCACGATGGCCACCGGCACCAGGCGCCGGCGTTCGACGATGGCGTTGGTGAACTGGGTGGTGCCGATCATGACCCCGGTGATGGTCTCCGGTGCGGCCTCGGATCGGGCGAGCACGCCCTCGATGGCGGCCACCACGCCCGCGCCCACGTCGGCGGTGGTCGGCGCCTTGATGGAGGCCTTGACCGTAGCGCCATCCATCAGCACCGCATCGGTGTTCGTGCCGCCAACGTCCACGCCAATTCTCATGCCTGTCTCCTCCTGACCGGGCCGCCGCATCCTAATCGCAGCGTTATGCGATCGCACCGGGAAACATCCCCCCCCCCCTCCGCATCCGATTGAACGAGACACGGGGGACACGTAGACTCGCGGCTAGGCTCCGCCGCCCGAGCGGCGTTCCAAGGGAAGGGCACCGGCCATGGCAATCGATGTGAGAGTGGTGACACCGATCACGACCTGGGGTTTTAGGGACAAGTCCGAGTTCGACGCGCTCATGCGGCCCGGCCTGACGATCAGCCATATCGAGATCGAGACCGGCCCGGCCTCGATCGAATGCGAGTACGACGAGGCGCTCGCCGTCCCCGGAACGATCGCGAAGATTATCGAAGCCGAGCGCGAGGGTTGCGACGCGGTGGTGATCGACTGCATGGGCGATCCCGGCATGCTGCCCGGCCGCGAGTGCGTCTCGATCCCCGTGATCGGGCCGTGCGAGGCGGCGATGCACGTGGCCTCGATGCTGGGGCACACCTTCAGCGTGGTCACGGTGCTCAAGCGGCTGCGCCCGCAGTTCGAGCATCAGGCGCAGATCTATGGCGTGCGCGAGAAGCTCGCCTCGGTCCGCTCCGTCTCGATCCCTGTGCTGGAGCTGGAGCAGGATCTCGACCGCACCAAGTCGGCGCTCGCCGAGGAGGCGGTGAAGGCGGTGGAAGAAGACGGCGCGGACGCGATCATCTTCGGCTGCACCGGCATGCTGGGCTGCGCCGAGGCCGTGCGCCGCGGCCTGCTCGCCAGGGGCTACGACGTGCCGGTGATCGACCCGGTGCCGTGGGCGGTCAAGGTCGCTGCGAGCCTGGTGGACGCCGGTCTCAGCCACAGCAAGATCACCTACGAGCGCCCGCCTTCGAAGCCCGTGGTTGGCTACGAGATCCCGCCGATCGCGAGCCTCACCCGCGACGCCGCCGAATAGACGCCCCGCCGGCCGCCACCTCGGCGAGACTTCCGCGCTAATAGTCGCGAAGTTCCGTGGCCTGTGTGGCGGCCTTGGCGCCGCCGCGCATCCGGCCGCTGATCCAGACGCCGAGAATGGTCGCCATATAGGGCAGTGAGAGCAGCACGTCGTGCGGGATGCTTGCGCCGAAGAGCAGCTGCAGCCTGATTCCCGCGACGCCCACCAGGCTGAAGAAGAGCGCGGCGAAGGCCGCGCCGACGGGATGCCCCGCGCCGAAGATGACGGCGGCGAAGCTCATGAAGCCGCGGCCTGCGGTCATGTTCTGCGCGAAGATGGTGAGGCCACCAGCCGCGAGCTCGGCCCCGCCGATGGCGCAGAGGATGCCGCCGGCCGCCAACGCGATGAGCCGCGCGGTGGCCGGTCTGGTGCCGACGCTGCGCGCCGCGAGCGGATGCTCGCCGGCCGCGGCCAGCCGCAGGCCGAAGCGCGTGCGGCAGAGCAGCGCCCACATGCCCCAGACGACGAAGGGCATCATCAGAACGAAGATCGAGAGCGCACCGTAAGAGCCGAAGGTCGCACCGAGCCGGGGCACGCCGAAGGGTGCGGTCACGGCGGCGAGGCTGCCGAATAGCGCTTGAACGGCCAGAGCCGTCCCGCCGATGCCGAGCCCCGTGAGGCCCAGGCCCGCGATGATCGGGTTGGCGCCCAGCTTCTCGATCACGAACCAGAGCAGGACCGAGGCCGCGACGCAGAGCACGCTGGCGATCGCGATGGCAGCCGGGAACGAACCGGTCAGCACGATGCCGAGGATCGTCGCGCACGCGCCGATGATCATCACGCCTTCGAGGCCGAGGTGCCAGACGCCGGCGCGCTGGGCGATGACGCCTGCCATGGTGACGTGGACCAGCGGCGTGCCGGAGCGCAGGATCGCCA
>JAPOPO010000410.1 GCA_026712885.1 Rhodospirillales bacterium
ACCGTCGAGAGTCGCTCGGCAGCGCCCCCAATGGACAGGTCCGCGGCGACGCTGAGCCCGGCCGACGACGCCACGGCTTCGCCGTCCGCAGAGACGGTGCGCCACTCATAGAGCGTCTGGCCGCTGACGTAGTTGGCGAGCCGAAGCGACTCGATCGCGCTCGAGAGCGCGCCGAGCGAAAACTTCGGGACCATCAGGAAGCCGAATTGGCTTCCAGGATCGGTGGTCCTCATGGCATCGACGCCGGTCAGGCGCCTCCCCCGCAACGCAATATTCAAATTACGACATCTCAGGACGGTTGGGGAAATAGAATTCTTGCGCCAGCGCGCTGCCGGCCGGGTCGCTATTGCAGGCGCCCTCGCCCATAATCCGCGCCGCCATGGCCCCGCTTTCGTACTGCTCTCCTCCGCTCACCGCCGCGTGCGCGGACGGCCGCCCCGCATGATCGCATGACCTCGTGAAAGCGGGTCGATGTTAGAGAGCGCGGCCGCCTGGGGCGCGGGCTGCGCGCTCGCCTGGGGCCTCTCGGACGTCATCGCGCGTTTCGCCGGCCGCTCGGTGGGTGTCCTGGTTGCGACCTTCACGATGATGACGATCGGCGCCGTGCTGATCGCGGCCATCATGGCGGCGACGGGCGAGCCCTTCGACTGGCGCCTCGACGGCATCCACTGGCTCTTCGGCATCGGGGCGGGCACCCTGATCGGCTCGCTCTTGTTCTATCACGCCATCACTCACGGTCCGGTGTCGCTCGCCTCGCCGGTGGTGGCCTGCTATCCGGCAATTGCTGTACCGATTTCCGTCGCCCTCGGCGCCCGTCCCGACCCGCTCCATTGGGGCGCGATGGTGGCCACCATGGCGGGAGTCTGGCTGGTGGCGCGGGCGACGGCGACCGGCGATCGCGCCGAGCCGGAATACGCGCCCGCCGTGATCCGGCGCACGATCCTCTATGCGCTGATTGCCGCCGCAACCTTTGCCGCCTCGCTCACCGCCGCCGACCACGCCGTCGAGATATACGGCCCTTTGCAGACCGTACTGGTGGTCCGCCTCATCGGTCTCGTGGGAATCGGGGCGATCTTGCTTGCCCGCCGCGAGCGGGTGCGCCTGCCGATGCGAGCCTGGCCGATCTTAGCCGCCTTCGGGCTGCTCGACACGCTGGGTCATCTGCTGCTCTACACCGGACTCGATCTCCCCAACGGCGAGTATGCGATCGTGGCGAGCGTGGGATACACGGTGGTAACGGTGGTGCTGGCGCGGTTCTTCCTGCGCGAGCCGGTCTCGCCGCTGCAATGGGGCGGCGTCGGCATGGTAGTCGGCGGCGTCGGGATCCTCGCCGCGTTCGGGTAGAGCTCTAAATCGATGCGTCCCAAATCGGTTAGGGTAGGCGATGGACCGGATCGGGGGACACGGCGATGAACGAAGAGGGTGCGCTATCCGTTGTCCAGGACGAGATCGTGGCGCCGGGCGCTCCGTGGTCGGCCCGCCTGCAGCGGGACCAGGTGTTGCGCATCGTCGACCTGGAAGGTGAACAGGGCGTCGATTTCCTGTGCTACGACGCGGCTGACCCGCGCGAACGCTACTACGCGCCGAACACGATCAAGAAGAGCGGCACGCTTCGCCTGACCAAGGGCCACGCGCTCTACTCGGACCGGGGACGAGCGCTCTTCACGATCGTGGCTGATACTTGCGGCCATCACGATACCATCGCCGGTTGCTGCAGCGCCCCCAGCAACGCCATGCTCTACGGCGTGGAAGGCGTGCCGGGTTGCCGCGAGAACTTCCTGGCCGCCCTGGCGGAACACGGCCTGGGCTGGGCAGACATCGTGCCCAACGTAAACTTTTTCTGCACCGTGCCGGTCTACGAAGGGGGCCGTCTGGCAGAGCGGACCTTCGTCGACGGCCCGTCCAAGCCCGGCGATCACGTCGATTTGCGGGCCGAGCGCGACGTCCTCGCGATCGTCTCCAACTGCCCTCAGGTCAACAACCCGGCTGCCGGGGGCCGACCGACCCCGATCCGATTACAGATATTTGGAGCCTAACTGTTTTTGGCGCGCAGGAAGGCGCAGAGCGGCATGTTGACCGCCGCAGGCGCCTCGGCGAGCGCCATGTGCCTCAGGCCGGGCAGGATCACGAGACGAGCGCCGGGAATCAGCCCGGCCATGGCCCGCGCCATGGCGGGCGTGTTGCCGGGGTCGTCCTCCCCGGTCATGACCAGCGTCGGGCACGCGATCCGCTCCATCTCCTGGACTAATTCGGCATCGGCCTCGGCGAGTACCCGGTAGATCTGCTGATAGACGGCGGGAGTATCGACCTCTCGTTGCCTGCCTTCGCACGCAAATCAGAATGAGTTGCATTTGCTCAAGAAGCCGCTATGCTTCTGCAACGCGATTGCATTCGCATCGCTGACAAGGGATCGGGCTGGGACCCGGCGGAGGCTGGAGAGCGACATGGCGGACGGCGTCATTCATCAGGATTATCAAGCAGTTGTGCCGCGCCGCCCGGCGGCGCCGGGGATGACGATTCCCCGTCTCACCTTCGCCGAACAGCTTGTGCTCTGGTCCGCGCGCCGGCTGGCCACCGCCGGCCATGGCGCTGCGGCCACCGAGACCGATGCCTCAGCCTGCCGGCACGACGTCCGCGCGCGCGTCGGCGGCGAGCTCAGCGTTGCGCTCTGCCCGACCGGCGGCACCGCAGCAGGCGTCGAGGCGGCGGAGGCGCTGGAGCGAACCCTCGACATCTTCGGCTGCACGGGCGTGCGCAGCCTGCGGCTCAATCCCATGTGCTGCCGTTTCGTCAGCAACGACGAACGGCTCTTCCTGTCGTTTCTCGCGAGCTGCCAGGAAGGCGACCACCGGCACGCGGCCGCACTCCTCTCCTGGTTGCTGCCGCCTGC
Source organism: Rhodospirillales bacterium (assembly GCA_026712885.1). GTDB lineage: Bacteria > Pseudomonadota > Alphaproteobacteria > UBA828 > UBA828 > WTGU01. The sequence continues at coordinate 2,891 of JAPOPO010000410.1, forward strand.
AGGGGTGCGGATCGCCGCGGCCGACGGCGCCGCGTTCGCGAGGGCACTGCTCGAGGCCGGGTTCCAGCTGCCGCAGCGGCTCATGCTGAGCGAGAGCGCGGGCTTTCCCTTGAGCGTATCGGCGGAAGC
>JAPOPO010000214.1 GCA_026712885.1 Rhodospirillales bacterium
GCTCTGCGGCGCTGTCCCGCCGGAGGAGGGCGGGGCGATGTGCGAGCCCTGCCGGGAAGACCGGCGGCAGGCGAAACGGGAGCGGCACCGCGAACGCCGCGCCGCCGGGGTGTGCGTCCACTGCGCGGCGCCCGCGCCCGGCGGCAAGGCCTATTGCGAGCCCTGCGCGAAAACCCGCTCCCGGCGGCGGAACCTCAAGGCGAAGCGCGACGCCGACCGCCGGCGCTATGCCGAGAGGCGCGCCCGGGGGGGTTGCACATCATGCGGCAAACCGGCCGACGGGGCGGCCGAGTGCCGGGCCTGCTGCGAGGCCGCCCGCACCCGCTACGACGCCCGACGGGCCGCCGGGGTCTGCGTCAAGTGCCAGACCCCCACTTACGGAGGCACGGCCTACTGCGCGCCCTGCGCCGTGGCCAAGGCCGAACGCCGCGACCGCGAGGCCGAGTACGCCGCCAGGCGCGCCCGCTATGCAGAACGGAGGGCGAAGGGCCGCTGCGGCGAGTGCAACGCGCCGTCGCCCGGGGTCGCCCGCTGCGAGCCCTGTTCGCGCAGGCACCGCGAGAGTTCGGGGGCGTTTCGCGGCATTCCGATCTGGGATCCCACCTGGACGGTGATCGAGACCGCCACCGGCGAGGAGTTGGGCACTTATGACAGCCAGGCGGACGTATCGCTCTGCCTCGCCTTCGCCAGGCTCTCGCGCGACGAGGTCGAGGTGCTGTGCGACGCCTCGCCGATGAGTTCGTTGACCGCGCCGACCTGGTGAGCCGGCGCCGGCGCGGCGGGAACCTCTCCCCGCTGCGCTGCCGGCCCGTCGCCCACCGCCGTCCATACATATTGCCGGCCGGGCGTCCGCCGTCCGATCCAACCGAAGGAGCAACCGTCCATGACCGCCTGCATTCCCGACGAGCCGACCTGGTGCTTCGCTCCGGTCAGCGATACCGACGGCGAGCCGCCGCAGATCAGCATTTTCGTCGAGGGCCTCGGCTTCGCCGTCCCCACGGCGCTGGTCTGCCTCACCGCCGAGGACGGCCTCCTCGTGGCCGATCGGCTCAACCGCGCCCTCGGTCTGGACCGCGCCGCCTGGACGTCGCTGGCCGCCCGCTGCCTGCGCGCCGCCGGGCCGGCCAGCGCCCCCCTGCATTGATCGCCGCCCCGCGGAGCCCGTCGCCGCCAGTCCGGCGCGGGGCGTCCGGCCGGGAGGCGGAGGAGAGCTTTCGCGGGGCGCGTGTCCGGCAGGACGGCGGGAGTGCGCCAGGCTAACTGGTGCCAGTGCAGCCGGTGAAAGTCCGGCAGGAAGGAGAAGGTGAGCCACCACTTCCACCCCGAGTCATGGGCCGTCGCTCGCGAGGGCGGGGGCCAAGCGTTGACAGGGGCGCGTGCGGACAGGGCTATCGAGCACCGAAAGATACATGGTTCGGGATGCCGAGACCTTTTCCTCGGTCGAAGGCAGCATCCGACCCACCGTTATGGCAAGGGGGGTCGGAATCCCGCGGTGTCCAAGAACCCATGCACGTACGTAAGCACTGCACCGGGACCTGGGAGGTCTCCATGCCATCCCGCTGTCGTGGCGGGATCGCAAAGGAAAGGAGTTGTCCGTAACCGATGATGAACGGCATGGAGAAGTCAGACTCGGCCATAGTAGCTGTGAAGTCGGCGAACAAAGGGGCGTCAGCCCCGGCGGAGCCGATGGAGCCAAGGGCCGAGCCCAAGGCGAATCCGGAAGGCCAAAGCACGCGCCGGACGCAGGACCGGGAAAACGTGTCACAGGCGGCCGACCGGATACGGCAGTTTGTACAAAGGGAACGCAAGGTGCGTCTCACGACGCTCCTCC
>JAPOPO010000455.1 GCA_026712885.1 Rhodospirillales bacterium
CCAATTACCGCATGTACGCCCACGAGGATGGCTGCGGCGAGACGCAGCGCATCGCGCGCGCGAACATGCAGACCGGCCGCTTCGGCTGCGAGGTCTGCGGCGATGTCTGGTCGGCCGATCCGAGCGCGCTTTACCTGATGCGTTTTTGTCCTCCTGACCGCCGCCCGGTCCTGAAAGTTGGAATGAGCCGGGACCCGGAGTCCCGCATGCGCCACCAGCTGGGTTTGCCCGGCCATGTGGAGGCCAGGATCCTGCGGATCGTTCCGATGGAGACCGGTCGGGCGGCGTTGATCGCCGAAAAACGCCTGCACGGCGAACTCCGCCGCCAATACCCCGAAGCCGTGGTGCCGCCGGAAGAGTTCACGGATTATCTCAAGGTCGTCAGCGAGATCTACGACGTCTCGCTGGAGGCCGTGATCCTGAAGATGCTGGACCGTGTCGAGGCGGCCGCGCGGCTGCCCAGGTGACGCGCCGGCGCATCCCGCCTGCCGCCCCGCGCCCCGAGTGCCACAGGGCGGAAGCAAGGCTAACTGCGCCCATTTGCCGACAAGTCATCCGGGAACAGGCCTGCCTGCAGGAAGCCGGGCTTGTCGCAAGGGCGTTTCGCCAGACCGTGTAATAAGGAGACAGACCCCATGCAGCAGAAGATCAAGGTTGAGCGCCTGAAACTCTTCGAGACCCTGCCGGCTGCGGAAGCGGCGGCGGACTGGATCGGCGAGGCTCGCGCCTTTCCGCTCGTGGACATGGACCGGGAGCCGGTCGGCTGGATCGTCGAGCACCGGAGCGGCGCGGCGCGCCTGTCCGTGACCGGCGAGTGGATCTGACCGGACGAAAACGGCTGCCCTTGTCTGCCGGCAAGGGCGGGACGGGAAAGGCGGAGCTACCGTCCCGCTTGCCGCGGAGACCCCGGCGGGGGCCTCCCGGCAGCGGGGTTGGAACCCGACTCCCAAGGCAAGCGCCTGTGCGCGGACCGTTTTGCCGTTGAGTGCTGGGTCCCGACCCCGCGGGATCCGACGGGATCAACCGCGTAAGGCGCCGATCGGCTCCAAGCGGCGCGCCGGTCAACACCTGCGACGCCTGTGAACAGCTTAACTCCGTCGAACCGCCGTATACGGACTCCTATGCACGGCGGCGTGGGAGGGGTGGAGCTGCGAGGCTCCCCCTGTCCCGATCGGGGCGGGAGTTTCCGGCGGCATCCTCGGTTGCGGGTTTTCTCATCGGAGGCGCTCCCTTTTTCGGAACCCGCCGGGGGGCGGAGATGGGGGTGTCGAAGCCGGGCCCTCGCCCCGCCGGCGTCGCGAGCCCCGGCCGGAGCGCACCGCGAGGGACTGCAGCCGGCGTCTTCATCCGATACCTGCCGAAACCGCGAACGCCGGCGGAGGCCCGGCGGAGGACAAGGTGAAGGAGGTCGCGCGGCCCGGCCTCATGGCGAGAGCGGATAAGGCCGGAACGGGCAATCGGCACCGGAGGTCGAGGATGGGTTGCCCGGCTCCCGCCGGCCGGTGCTGCGCAGACAGTCCGCCGGAGTGCGGTTCCCGGGCGGTAGGACCATTTCGACGCTAGGCCGGGCCGCATCCGTCGGCGCCCTGTGCCAGCTGTGCGACTTTCGGCCCGGACCGTGCCAGCGCCGGGCCCGGGTCCGAGCGGGCCTCGGCATGGAGGAGGTCGGCGATGCACGCGCCAAGTACTTCCATCTCGGTGGTGCCGAAGCCGCGGGTGGTGACCGCGGCGGTGCCGAGCCGCAGTCCGGTCCACCTGGAGGGGCCTGGCGGGTCGAACGGGACCGGGTTCCTGTTGGACGTGATGCCGACCCGGGCGAGCACGGTCTCGGCCTGCTGGCCGACGAGGCCGACCGAAGCGAGATCGAGCAGCACCATGTGGGTGTCGGTGCCGCCGCTGACGATCCCGATGCCGCGTTCGGCGATCGTGGCGGCAAGCGTGCGCGCGTTCTCGACGACACGCCACCCATAGTCGCGGAACTCCGGGCGAAGCGCCTCGCCGAGGCATACCGCCTTGGCGGCAAGCACGTTGGAGTGGAGGCTTCCCTGGATGCCGGGAAATACGGCGGACTGAAGGCGTTTCGCGAGCGCGTTCGACCGGGCGAGGATGATGCCGCCCCGTGGCCCGCGCAGGGTCTTGGTGGTGGTGGCGGTGACGATGTCGGCGTGGGGCACCGGCGAGGCGTGCACGCCCGCGGCGACGAGGCCCGCGATGTGGGCCATGTCCACCAGCAGCCGCGCCTCGACCGCTTCGGCGATGGCTGCCATGCGTTCGAAGTCGATGGTCCGCGGATAAGCCGAGCCGCCGACGATCAGCAGCGCCGGGCGCACCTCGCGGGCGCGGGCCTCGATCGCGTCGTAGTCGAGCAGGCCGCTCGCGCGGTCCACGCCGTAGTGACGGGAGTCGAACCAGCGTCCGGAAAGATTCGCCCCGGCGCCGTGGCTGAGATGCCCGCCCGCCGCCAGCTCGAGGGAGAGGATCCTGTCTCCGGGGCGCAACAGGGCGAAAAACACCGCCTGGTTCGCCTGGGTGCCGGAGTGCGGCTGGACGTTGGCGTAGGCCGAGCCGAAGAGCTGCTTCGCGCGCTTGATGGCGAGCCGTTCGACGACGTCGACATGCTCGCCGCCGCCGTGAAAGCGGTTGCCGGGATAACCCTCCAGCGTCTTGTTGCCGATCTCGTGTCCGAGTGCCTCGCGCACGGCGCGGCTCATGACGTTCTCCGAGGCGATGAGTTCGATCTGGGCGCACTGGCGGCGCGCCTCGTCGTCGAGCGCGGCGCGCACCTCCGGATCGGCGTCGGCGAGCGGCCTCGAGACGTGGACCGCGGGATCGCCGCTGGCGTGCATCGAGCGTGTCATCGGATTGCGGGCGGCAGGGGAGCGCCAACCGTCCCCGGCACGGGTTGGGGATCGAGGCTCGCGCCGACGGGCAGGATCGCCTCCCCGACCGCCGCGAAGGACTCGCACTGCGCCACAATCTCCTGTTTCAGGGCATGGGCACCGTTCACGGGTCGATCCTCCCCGACCATTGCAAGCCTCCCGGGCCGTCTTCCCGCACGGACATCCGCGGCCGCATCCGCGCGGGAGCCGAACGATCTGACCGCACAGCATCCCGGCAGGGCTCCGCAGGGCGTGTCGACGAGGAAAGATGCGTAGAAGGCTTCCCGGCTGCCGGCAACAGGTGATTTTCGAGTTATGGATCAGTTTTATTGAGCCGTGACCCGGCCGGGAACGTGATGCTTGCGATGCGCTGCCCGGTGAGCCCACAGGCGCGGCATCGACGGCGGCGGCATTGTCCAGAACCGCCGCCCGCGCCGCGAGCGCGGGCGAGTCGGCCCGGGCGCCGTCCTCTGGGGCGGGCCGCAATCGGGGTCCCTGCCCCCGCTCGATGCCCCGGCGGCCCGCGAAGGCGAAGGGCGCACCGGGGTTCAGACCGGTCTCAGCATTACTGAGTCGAATGCGGGAGCTCGGGCATGCAAAACGAACCGCCGCCCACGCCGGGATCGGTGCGGGCACACGAAGCGGCGGGCGGATATCGTCGACAGATTCGATTCGCCCGAGGATGCCGTCGCGGGCCTGCCGGACGAAGCTGCCCGGATGCTAGAGGTGTTCATCGTCGAGGACTTCTTTAACGGCAGTTTCGGCGGGGACGGCGAAGTCAACGTCATCGACGACTATCTCAAGCGCCGTGGCTGGCGCGAGCCGGTTCCCGCCGGGCGCCATCTGAGGGCTGCAAAATCTCGCGACATTTGACCGCGATTGAACGAAGGCGTTTCGCGCAGTTGACCGCCCGGCTTGTGCGGTGCGCCGGCCCCCCGGGCAGTAGGCTACGCGCCATCCAGGCGAGCCTATAACCGCGACGTCATGCGAACTCTGACGGCATGATCGGGCCGAGCACTGTGGCCTGAGGGGCTCTCGCGGCGACGCGCCTCGACGGCGAGTTCCAGTAGTCTCCCGTCCGGCGCGTCGCCGCTGCGCACCAGCCGCCAGCCCAGGCTGTAGTCGCGCCCGGCTTCGGAGAGGCCCACGGCGATCTCCGGCGTCGACGTGAACCGGCCGCCGAAGGCGGGGAGGCCGTATCCGAAGCGCGCCTCCAGCCGCCGTTCCCCGAATGCGTTGCCGGGTTGGTCCACGGCCGGCCCCGCCAGGGTCCCGCGCCCGAGCAGCATGCCGGCGCCGGCCTGACCCGGGAGGCCCGGGGTCCGGGTCAGGCTCAGCCGCGGCCCGCGGCCGCCCGCCACCGGGTTCCAGGAGATACTGCCCCCGACCCCGAGCCGGCTGAAGCCCTTCG
>JAPOPO010000178.1 GCA_026712885.1 Rhodospirillales bacterium
CCGCTTCCAGACTCCCGGCGGCGGCGGTTGGGGCGATCCGCGCGGGCGCTCCCGCGAGCAGGTGATCGAGGACGTGGCCGAGGGCTATATCTCCCCCGCCTCGGCGCGGGAGAACTACGGCCTCGACGGCGCTGCCGAAGCGGCGGAGTAGGGCAGGGCAGCTACCCCAGGCGGCTCTCCGCAACGAGGGCGTCGAGCCGCTCGAGCAGGGCGGTGCGGTCGGGCGCGAAGTCGCGCTCGATCCACCAGTCCTCGACGGTTTTGAGGAGCTGGCCGACCTTCGGCCCCGCGTCAACGCCCTGCGCCAGCACGTCCGACCCGGTCAGGGGGAACGCCGGCGCCTGCCACGCCCTGGCGGTCTCCATCATTGCCCGCCTGGTCGTCTCCGACCCGGCTTTGTCCTGTACGGCCCAGGTCATCAGTATCAGGTCACGGACGCGGTCCGAGCCGAGCCGATAAAGCAAGGCCCGCAGGTCGCGAGCGTCGAGATCGTCGTTCAACGCGGCAGGCAAGTCCGTGAGCGCTGCGAGGCGGGCGCCGTCGTCGCCGGAAAGGCGCCAGCGGTTGACGAGCACACTCAATGCAGCGAAATCGGACGCCCCGTAGTAGGTATCGAGCATCAGGGAGGTGAGGCGCCTGACAGGGTCGGCTTCCGCATGGTTGTTCTCAATCGCGACCAGACGGGCGAGGTATTCGGTTCCCTGCACCTCCGGCATCAGCTCTGCGAGCACACCGATTTCCCGCATCGTCTCGATGGCGGGAACGGGATCAGGGGCAGCCAGCAGCTTCAGCATTTCGGCCTGCACCCGCTCGCCCGAGAGCGACGGGATCGTGCGTGCAGCATCCTTGCAAGCGGCGAGTGCATCGTCGTCCGGCTCGCCCCGCCCGTACCAGGCGTCGAAGCGGAAGAAGCGGAGGATGCGCAGGTGGTCCTCGGCGATGCGTGTGGCGGGGTCGCCGACGAAGCGCACGCGACCGGCCTTCAGGTCCTCTTGCCCGCCGAAATAGTCGTAGAGCGTGCCGTCAGGCGCAGCGCTCATGGCGTTGATGGTGATGTCGCGCCGCGCCGCGTCCTCCCGCCAGTCGTCGGTGAAGGCGACCTCCGCGTGGCGGCCGTCGGTGCGCTCGTCGCGCCTGAGCGTGGTGATCTCGTAGCGCTCGCCGCCGGCGAGTGCCGTGACCGTGCCGTGCTCGATGCCGCGCGGGACGGTGCGGGTCTCGATGCCGGCATTCTCCAGCAGCGCCAACACCCGCTCGGGCGGATCGGGTGTGCCGATGTCGATATCGGCGCTCTCGCGGCCGAGCAGCGCGTCGCGCACGCAGCCGCCGACGAAGCGGACATCGGCGCCATCGGCGGTGAGCGCGTCGATCACAGCGCGCGTCGCCGGCGCCGTGATCCAGGGAGCGTGGACGGTGTGCTCCACCGAACGAGTGCTCAGTCGATGACCTCGCCGGGGACGATCTCGCCGTCGACGATGCGCGCCGGCACGTAGGTGCCCTCGGGGTCGCCGCCGACGGTCAGCGCCCATCCCCCCAGGCTCGCCGCCGCCAGCACGAGGCCGCTGCCGAGGAGCCTCACCCACGGCACCTTGCGCAGCTGCGCCGCCATATGGCTGCGGCTCAGCTGCATCCGTCGCGACAGGATGAGGAACGCGAAGTAGAGGATCGTCGGCGCGAGCAGGATCAGGATATGGATCAGGGTGGTTCTCAGCATGACACGCGCACCACATCCCGGAAGTTGACGAGAATCGCCGCCGTAGCGCCCCAGATATGATACGCCTCGTAGGGCATCACGTAAAAACGCCGCTCGACCCCGCCGATGGTCATCTTGTCGCGCCGGTAGTTGGCGGGCTCCAGCACGAAGGAGAGCGGCACCTCGAAGACCTCGGCGACCTCGCGGGTATCCGCCTCGAAGGCCGGCGGCGCCGTGACGAAGCCGACGACCGGGGTGATGCGATAGCCGGTGCCCACCAGATAGTCGTCGAGCCGGCCGACGATCTCGACCTCCGATGCGGGCAGCCCGATCTCCTCCTCGGCCTCCCGCAGCGCCGTTCTCTGCGGGGTCCCGTCCTCCGGGTCGGCCCGGCCACCGGGGAAGCTGATCTGGCCCGCGTGACGCGCGAGCCGCTCGGCCCGGCGGGTGAGCAGCACGGAGAGAGCGCCGGCACGCTCGACCACGGCGACGAGGACGGCGGCAGGCGTGATCGGTTCGGACGGCGGTAGGCGGCCCCAGGACTCTTCGCTGTGACGAAGCGAGCCGGGAATGCGGGCCGCAGGCGCCCGCTCCGCCGCGGCGATGACCGCCTCCCACGGCTGGTCCGGCGCGCCCGGCGCCTGTTGCGCCACGGCGCGCAGAATGTCGGCTTGCATCGACGGGGCTCGTCTGGCGCTCAGGCCGTGTCGTCGAAGGGGAAGAACACGCCGTCGCTCCAGACGCCGAGCACCGGGCGGCCCTTGATCTCCCGCTCGACGCAGAGCTCCACCAGTGGATAGTAGGCGGCGCGTGCCACCCGCGCCTCCAGGCCGTCGCGAACGGTGAGATAGGGCGCCTTCTCGTCGGACCCCGGCAGGGAGCGGAAGGCGAGGGGATGTGCGGCGTCGGCGCTCACCCACTCGTCCAGGTTGGTGCGAAAGCGCAAGCGCTGGCCCTCGCCGTTGCCTTCGGCCTCCATCTCGACTGCGATGAAGGGCACGTCGTCCACGACAATGCGCGCTTTCTCGACCGGGGTGACGAGCCAATAATCGTTGTCCTCGCGCCTCAGTACGCTCGCGAAGAGCTTGACCAGTGGGAGCCGGCCGATGGGGCAGCCTTCGTGGAACCACGTGCCGTCGCCCGCGATCCTGATGTCGATGTCGCCGCAGAAGAGCTGCGGCGGCCGCCCGGCTGCCGGTACCTGCGATTCGCCCATGCGCGCAGTATAGCCACGCGATCGAGCTTGGGCGCCATGTTCGGTGCCAAAAGCAGAGGGCCGCCCCCACCGTGGCGGATGCGGCCCATTGCTCGAACGGAATTCCCCGAAGGGTCAGCCGACGCGCTCGTCGATCAGCCGGTTCACTTCGGTGGCGGCCTCCATCTGCACCATGTGGCCCTGGCCCTCCATCACCGTACAGTCCACGCCCTCCGGCAGGCCGTCGGCATGGGAGGCTGGGATGATCTGGTCGCCGGCGCCCCAGATGACGAGGGTGGACACGCTGCCCGCCACGTCGCGCAGGTCTTCGGCCTGCGCGCCATCGGGTGCGAAGGCGTCCCGGACCGTGCCGAGCGCGGCGGTGACGCCGTCGATCCGCTTGAAGGCGAGCAGATCGTTGATGAGCTGGCGGGTGACCAGTGCCGGATCGCTGAACAGCTTCTCGACGTGGGGCTTGAGGTCCTTCCGGCGCTCGGCCGAGATGAAGCCCTCGAGATAGTCCCCGTCGATATCGCTGCCCAGACCGGCGCTCCCGATCAGGGTGATCGACGCGACCCGCCCCGGCGCCGCGCGCGCCACGGCGAGCGCGATGGCGCCGCCCATGGAGTGGCCCACGAGATGAGCGGACTCGATCTCCAGCGCATCGGCGAAGCCGGTGACGATATCGGCGAAGAAGCCGACGGAGCCGTCGCCCACGTCCTTGCTAGAGCTGCCGTGCCCCGGCAGGTCGAGGGCGTGGACCACGCGCTTGGCGGCGAGCGCCTCGTGGTTGAAGAGCCAGTTGTTGAGGTCGCCGCCGAAGCCGTGGATCAGGATGACCGGCGTGCCGCCTTCGCCCCGCGTGAGGTAACGGATGGAGCGCCCCGCGACCTCCACGGTCTCGGTGGCGGGTCCGCTGTCCTCGTCGTCGTCCTCGGGCGGCACGAAGTTGGCCAGGAAGTCGGTGACGAAGGCGTCGATATCGCCGTCGGCAACGCTCTCGTCCGCGACCACGCCGAGCAGGCCGCCCACCGGCAGCACGTCGCCTTCCTGGGCGACGCAGCGACGGAGCGTGCCCGCGTCCGCCGCCTCGACCGCACTGGAGATCTTCTCCGTCTCGATGTCGATAATCTCATCGCCCGGTGTGATCGGGTCTCCTTCGCCAACGAGCCATCCGGCGACCTTCCCCTCCTTCATGGAGAGGCCCCATTTGGGCATGCAAATGGTGCGAATGCCTTCGCTCATTTGCTGGACTCCATCACCGCCTTCACGGCCCGCTGCACCGCCGCCGCGTCGGGGATGTAGAGATCCTCGAGCGTGTCGGAAAACGGCACCGGCGTGTGCGGGGCGGTCACCTGCTTGATCGGCCCCTTGAGCGAGGCGAAGGCCTTCTCGCAGACCATCGCCGCGATGTCGGTGGCCATGTTGCAGCGCGGGTGCGCCTCGTCGAGCACAACGAGCCTTCCGGTGTTCTCCACCGTCTCGATGACGGTGTCATCGTCAAGCGGCGAGGTGGTGCGCAGGTCGACGATCTCGCACTCGATGCCGTCGCCGGCAAGCGCGTTCGCCGCTTCTAACGCCACGTGGACCATGCGCCCGAGCGTCACGATAGAGACGTCGTCACCCTCGCGCACGATGTTAGCTTCACCGAAGGGGAGCGCGTAGGGCTCCTCCGGCACATCGCCTTCCAGCGTGTAGAGCGCCTTGTGCTCGCAGAAGATCACCGGGTCGTTGTCGCGGATCGCCTGAATCAGCAGCCCTTTGGCGTCGTAGGGGGTCGCCGGGGTCACGACCTTGAGGCCGGGGATGTGGGTGAACACCGGATAGAGGCACTGCGAGTGCTGTGCGGCGGCGCGGAGGCCTGCACCGTACATGGTGCGGATCACCACCGGGGTCTCGGCCTTGCCGCCGAACATGTAGCGGAACTTCGCCGCCTGATTGAAGATCTGGTCGAAGCAGACGCCCATGAAGTCGATGAACATCAGCTCCGCGACCGGGCGCAGACCCGAGGTCGCCGCGCCGACGGCGGCGCCGATGAACGCGGATTCGCTGATCGGCGTGTCCATCACCCGATCGCCGTACTTGCCGTAGAGCCCCTTGGTAATGCCGAGCGGCCCGCCCCAGGCGTCGCGCTCGCCATCGGTGCCGAGACCGCCCGCCACGTCCTCGCCCATGATGACGACGGTCTCGTCGCGCTCCATCTCCTGGGCGAGGGCTTCGTTGATTGCCTGCTGGTAGGTGACTGTGCGTGCCATGACTCTTTCCCTCGCTCAGTAGGACACGTAGACGTCGGTGAGAAG
>JAPOPO010000541.1 GCA_026712885.1 Rhodospirillales bacterium
CCGCCGAGGAACCCCCCCCCCGCCCCCCCCGGCGTAGTCCCCCCCCGGCCCTTTTGCGGCATTCGTGTCGCCCCTGGACGCGAGCCGTTCCGCGGTCATCGCGGGACCCGTGACGCGCCCGTCGCGGATCAACCGCTCGCGAACGATGTCGTTGATCGCCACGCGCAGCTTGTGGCTCGGCGCCATGCGCCCGGCCCGCTCGCGATCGTCGGGCGAGAGCCGCAGCCAGCGCGCCGCCGCCGCGCCCGCCAGGTTGTCCGGTTTCACTTCCTCGATATTCGAGCCCAGTTTTTCGAACGCTTTCCTGATGTCGCCCTTGAGACTTGCCTCGACGGCTTCTCGCAGTTTCTCGTCCTTCTGGCGCATGATTTGATCCATCGTGGCCGTTTTCATGCCCGCCTGCTGCAACTGCACGAACGGCTTGCCGGCATCGACGGCGTCCAGTTGCTTGCCGTCGCCGACGAGCACGACCTTCGGCAGCCGGAATTCCCGGGCGATGCGAAGCAGGTTCCTCGCCTGGACCGTGGACGCGAGCGAGCCCTCGTCGACCACGAGAACCGTGCGGCTAAACGCATTGCGCATGGCCTTCGCGCCCTTTTTCGTGAGCCTGCCCTCGGCGACGCCGGCGTTTCTCAGCAGGAACCGCTGCAGGGTTTCGGTTTCGATGTTCGCCTCCGCCGCCAGCGTCTGCGCGGCCGAGGCCGAGGGCGCAAGCCCCTTGAGTTCGTAGCCCTTCTTTTCCAGCAGGGCGCGGGTGCGGTTGAGCATCCGGGTCTTGCCCGTGCCGGCGTAGCCCTGAACGCCCACTACGCGGTCCTTTTCGGACAGGATGAGTTTCACTGCCGCCTTCTGGCCCTCGGTGAGCGGACCGTTCCTGAGCAACTTGTCCACCCGTCTCGCCCGCATCGGGGCCTTGCCCCGGCCCTGGCCGCCGGTCATCAGCGCGACGGTCTCCCTCTCGTCGGCCACGGCTTTTTCCGTGGTCAGCGATTCGCCCGGGACGGGATGGTTGGCCGCGTGGAGTGTCCCGTGCCCGATCAGTTCGCCGAGTGCGTTCTGCGCCTCCGCGACCGTCACCGCGCCCGGCTCCCACGCCAGCGCCGCGGCCAGCAGGTCCGTTCTGGAAAACACCGCCTCGCGTTCCGACAGGTGCGCCACCGCCCACGCCACCGCCTTTTGCGCCGCGCCACTTGCCGCGCCCGTGGACGGCGCCGCCCTGTTGGCCCTGGAAACCGCCGCGCCTTCCGGAACCGCCGCGACCGGCGCGCCGCGTTCCTTCCCGCTGCCCGCCAGGGCCGCCAGCGCATTCGCATCGAAGTCCAGGGCCTCGGCCTGTTTCTCCCAGTGCGCGCGCAGCCCCTCGTGATCGACGTCCCGCTTGTGGGCGCGGGTCATCAGCGCGGCGCGTTCGGCCATCCGGGGATTGGATTCCGTATCGCCCAGGCCCCGGTCGTTCATGGCCGCGACAATCGCCGCACGGCGGGTGGAGAACGCCTCGATCACACGCCTGGACACCCCCGCGATCTCGAACCGCCCGTCGGC
>JAPOPO010000036.1 GCA_026712885.1 Rhodospirillales bacterium
GGATCGGCGGAGAACACGTGGGCAGGCTCGATCGCAGGCTGAGCGTCGCGCCGATGATGGCGCGGACCGACCGCCACTGCCGCTACCTGCTGCGGCTGGTCAGCGTGCGCACGCTCCTCTACAGCGAGATGATCCATGCCAACGCGGTGCTGCGCGGCGATGCCGCCCGGCTGCTGGCCTTCGACGACGCAGAGCACCCGGTGGGGCTTCAGCTCGGCGGCGCGGAGCCCGACGCGCTCGCCCGCGCGGCTGAGGTCGGCCAGGCTTTCGGCTACGACGAGATCAATCTCAATATCGGCTGCCCGAGCCCCCGCGTCCGCAAGGGCCGCTTCGGCGCCGCACTCATGGCGACACCCGCTCTGGTGGCGGACTGCGCGCGCGCCATGATCCGCGCGATCGATGTTCCCGTCACGGTCAAGTGCCGCATCGGAATTGATGGCCGGGGCGCCTATGAGGACCTCAAGGCCTTCGTGGAGACTGTGGCCGCCGCCGGCGTGACGAGCTTCGCCGTGCACGCCCGGATCGCCGTGCTCGATGGCCTCAGCCCGTCCGAGAACCGGGAGATTCCGCCGCTCCGTTACGACGCGGTGTACCGCCTCAAGCAGGACCTGCCGACGCTGGAGGTGGTCATCAATGGCGGCGTCGCCAGCCTCGACGAGGTGGACGCGCATCTCGAACGGGTCGACGGCGCCATGATCGGGCGCGCGGCCTATGCCGACCCCGCCATGCTGCGCGCCGCCGACCGCCACATCTTCGGAGCGCTGGGGCGCGCCGAGCCGAGCCGGCACGACATCGCCCGCGCCATGCTGCCCTATGCACGCCGGATGAGTTCCGATGGCGTGCCGCTCCACCACATCACCAGGCACATGCTGGGACTCTTCGCAGGCCAGCCCGGCGGACGCGCCTGGCGCCGTGCGCTCGGCGTGGGCAGTCATCGCCCCGGTGCCGGCGCCGAGGTCATCGAAGAGGCGCTGACGCTGGTCCCCGAGCCTGCCCTGCCCAAGCGGTCCGGGCTCCCTGATGCCGCGCGGACCATGACCCTGGCGAGAGTTCCGGGTTAGGATGCCGCGCCTGCGGCCGCCATGGCCGCGACTTGCATGTTTGGGGACAGGGGGCGATGGCGAGAATCGGCGTCGATGTCGGGGGCACATTCACCGATCTCATCCTGGAGACCAACGGCGCTGCGAGCGGCGGCGGCCGGGTCTTCGTGCACAAGGTGCCGAGCACGCCGGAGGACCAGTCGCTCGGGGTCATCCAGGGTGTCCTCGAGATCTGTGCCGAGGCCGGCGTCGGACCCGGCACCATAGAGCAGATCGTTCACGGCACGACGATCGCGACCAACACGGTGATCGAATATTCCGGCGCCGACGTCGGAATGCTCACCACGCGGGGCTTCCGCGACATCCTGCACATGGCGCGGCACAAGCGGCCCCACAACTTTTCCATGCAGTTCGACGTGCCCTGGCAGTCGCGCCCGCTGGTCAAGCGGCGCAACCGCATCCCCATCACCGAGCGCATCCTGCCGCCCGACGGCCGCATCGAGGTCGCGCTCGACGAGGACGAGGTGCGCGCCGCCGCCGAGCTCTTGAAATTGCGCGAGGTGGACTCGGTCATCGTCTGCTTCCTCTTCGCCTTCCTCAACGACGAGCACGAGCTGCGCGCCAAGGAGATCGTGAAGGAGGTGATGCCGGATGCTTACGTCGGCTGTTCGTCCGAGGTGGTCGACGTGATCCGGGAATACGAGCGCTTCTCGACAGCGGCGATGAACGCATTCATCGGCCCGCGCACGTCCTACTACCTGAACAATCTCGCGACGGCGCTGCAGGAGAACGGCGTCGAAGCCCAGATCCGCGTCATGCAGTCCAATGGCGGCGTGACCACGCTCGCCGGTGCCGCCGAGCGCCCCGTGACCATCCTCATGTCGGGACCCGCCGGGGGCGTCATCGGCGGCCAGTGGGCGGGCGACATGTCGGGTGTGCGCAACCTGATCACCGTCGATATCGGTGGCACGTCGGCCGACATCAGCGTGGTGCCGGACGGCGAGGTCCGCATCATGAACCCGCGGGACACGCAGGTCGGCGGCTACCCGATCCTGGCCCCCATGATCGATCTCTCGACCATCGGCGCTGGCGGTGGCTCGATCGCCTACGTCGACGAAGGCGGGGCCTTCCGCGTGGGCCCGCGCTCCGCCGGGGCGGAGCCGGGACCGGCGTGCTACGGCCGTGGCGGCACCGAGCCCACCGTGACCGACGCCCAGGTGGTGCTCGGCCGGCTGGACCCCGAGCAATTCCTCGGCGGCGGGCTGGAGATCGACCCGGCGCGCTCGCGCAA
>JAPOPO010000457.1 GCA_026712885.1 Rhodospirillales bacterium
CAGAGTGAAATGGGAACTCCTCGCTCATCACCAGAGACAGCGGGATCGCGGTGCTGAGCAAGACTGACGCCAACCGGGAGTGCTTGCGGGGCGACCGTCGGTTTACACTGTGGATGGCGGTGCGCGGCTTCATGGCGGCCGTCCCCTTCGATTTGGACTGGACGCCAAGTCAAACCGCTTGCTGGAACGGCCACCAGACTGGTTTGTTATAGGGAGAGGCGCCCCCCGTAGGTCCATTGCTATACGAACAGGGGTACTGAGGTTTGTTATATGAGCTATGGTGCCATCGGCGTGGCCGTGCACCCGGCTCGCCAGGAGCCACGCGCCGGTGCATCCTTGCCGCGGCAGTGCCGGACCTGGGACCGCGGGCGGTGAGAATGATCGAGGGCCCACAGCGAAATTTCGGCAGCCAGAGGGGACTGCTGGTCAGATGCACGACTCATCGAGAAAGATTGTCCAGCGCAGATTACTTGCGTTGGGGGCGCTCGCGATCGCGATATTGTTCTTCTTGTACGATCTCATTGCAGACATCGTGTTCGAAAATGAATTCGGCACGACTCACTTTATTGTCGAGTTGATCGTGTTTATCGGTGTCACGATGGCGCTCCTGCTCGGCGCGCGCGATCTGCGCCGGTTGCGTACGCGACTGGACGTGGAAGAGAAACGGAACAAGGCGGTTTCCCAGGGACTGGCTGACAGCATCGCCGAGCTGATGGACGAGTGGCGCATGACAACCAGTGAGAAGGACGTCGCCTGGCTTATCATCAAGGGATATCGCTTCGCCGAAATCGCCGAGGCGCGTGGGGTGAAGGAGAACACCACCCGGCTGCAGGCCACCGCCATTTACGCGAAGGCCGGGGTTAGCGGCCGCGCCGAATTCGTCGCCGAAATCATTCAATCGTTGCTGCTGCTGCTTCCCGACGAGAAACACGCCTCGCGATAGCCCGACGAGAAACACGCCTCGCGATAGCCCGACGAGAAACACGCCTCGCGATAGGGAGCCGCCGAACCGGACCATATTGAGATTGCTTCCGCAGGTCCCTCAGTCTGGCTTTCTCCCAGCATGTCTGTCCCCGTCGGT
The DNA here is from genome assembly GCA_026712885.1 of Rhodospirillales bacterium. Lineage (GTDB taxonomy): Bacteria > Pseudomonadota > Alphaproteobacteria > UBA828 > UBA828 > WTGU01. Next base: position 1,082 of record JAPOPO010000457.1, read on the forward strand.
GTTGTTAAGCGTGGAAAATTGACCCCCTTCTGGATTGGGTCAACCGGCACGTGGATTTGCCCGGCGGAGAGCATGTGATGCCAGCCTATCTCGCGCTCAATCCCAATGGCGTCGGGCCGACCCTCGTCCACGACGAAACACCGATCATCGAATCAACGGTAATTTGCGAGTACCTCGACGAGCTCTGCCCCCACGAGCCGCACCTGTCTCCGAGCGGGATCCTGGCCCGCGCCCGGATGCGCGCCTGGCTGCGCTATATCGACGAAGTTCCCTCTATGGCAATTCGAGTGCCGACGTTCCAGAAAATCCACTTGCCGCGCTTCCAAAGAATGACCGAGGAGGAATTCTACGCGTTCGTCGACCGTAATCCTCTGCGTAAGCCGTTCCTTCGGCGCATGGGTCGCAGCGGCTTCAGCACTGAGGACTATGACACGGCGATCGAGCAACTGGACCAATCTCTTGGGCACATGGAGGAAGCACTGAATGACGGATTGTGGCTGATCGACGATCGCTACTCGATCGTCGACATTTGCATCGCACCCGTGCTGCAGCGCATGGAGGATCTCGGCATGGCGGAGATGTGGGCCGCCAGCCGCCTACGCGTGAGCGACTGGTACGAGCGCATCAAGGCGTGTTCGGCCTATCGGGCGGCGTTTTACCCGGGATCACTGTTGGGGGTTTGAGTGCCCGCCGCACAGACCGAGATTTCGGTGAGACATCCGGGCTACGAGGTGTCGCCGCGGCTTCGGTAGCGCGCGTCAATAGTTGCCAGAATGAGAACGGCGCCTGCGAAGAGCTGCTGGGCAAAGGCGGCGGCGCCGAATATCAGAAGGCCGACGGTACCCGTCTCGATGAGGTAGACGCCAAGGACGGTGCCGAGGATGTGAATTGTTCGGCGCGTCGGCGTGACTGAGCCGAGGAACGCCGCCGCGAAGGCCGGAAACAAGAACACGACACCGAACTCCGGCGTCAGCGATGCCTGGCGCGCCGTGTATATCAAGCCAGCCAATGCGCTCAGCACGCCCGCCGCTACGAACGCCATCACAACCTGGCGCTCGACGCGAAGTCCCGACATTCGGCTCGCGGCGCGATTGCCGCCGGCAGCAGGTCACCGGGACGAGCCCGGCCATGACGTCAGGGGGGTGGTGCGGGATCGGACAGGAACTTCGGTAACCGGCGACCAGCCCAAATATCTCGCTGCGTTCACGGCTTGCGCGGCGCGATCGTCGCGTAGAGCAGGTGATCCTGCCACGCGCCGGCGATCCTGAGGTAGGCGCGCGCGTACCCCTCGCAACGGAACCCGGTCTTCTCCAGCAGCTTCCGGCTCGCATTGTTTTTCGGCATGCACGCGGCTTCGACCCTGTGCAGGCCGAGGGGCCCGAAGCAATGGCCGAGCAGGCCGGTGAGCGCCTCGCTCATGTGGCCCTGGCGCGCATGGGGCCGGCCGATCCAGTAGCCGACGCTGCAGGATTGCGCCGCGCCGCGCTGCACGTTGCTCAGCGTCATCCCGCCGACCAGCGCGTCGCCATCCCGGCGGAACAGGAAGAAGGCGTAGCCCAGATCGTCCTGGCCGTCGCGCAATTGGCGGCGGATGCGCCGGCGGAAGGCGCTGCGGGTCAGCGCGTCGCTCGGCCAGGTCGGCTCCCAGGGGCTGAGGAACTCGCGCGAGAGCGCCCTGAGCTCGGCCCAGGCTCGCCAGTCGCGCATCTGCGGCGGCCGGAGGTAGAGCGAGCGCGTCTCCACCGTCGCCTCGCGCGTTGAATCGCTGGCAGGGCGGAGGAACGCCATCAGCCGGGTACCCTGATCCTGAACGCGTAGGTGCCGGCGTCCTCCTGCCAGCCCTCGAGCTCGAACCGCGTGGTCCCGCAGAAATGCTTGAAGTCGATCACCGCGGCAGGATCGGTCGCGAGCACCACGAGCGTGGCGCCGGAGCCGAGACGCTTGAGCGCCTTGCGCGCCTTGAGCACCGGCAGCGGACACATCAGGCCACGCACGTCGAGGGTTTCGTCTGCGTCCGGCGGGATAGCGGGCCCGGCATCCGGCGGCCGCCCGGCGGCATGCTCAGGCGAAGCGGGCGGCGATCGAGTCATGATCCTCGAGCCTCGCGATGGGGCCGAGCGCGGAGACCGTGGGCCGGCCTCCCTGCAGGATGCGGCACGCGGTGCGCTGTACCGCCTCGCTGTCGACCGCATCGACGCGCTCGATCAGCTCGGCAACCGTAAGCGGCCGGCCGAACAGCAGGATGTGGCGACCCAGTCGCTCCGCCCGCGCCTGGGTGCTCTCCAGCGACATCAGCAGACCGGCCTTGAGCTGGGCGCGGGAACGGGCGACCTCGTCGTCGCCCACCGTGGCGCACGCGTTGACAAGCTCGTCCGCCATCACCGGGATGAGTTCCGCGAGCTCGTCCTCCCCCGCGCCGGCATAGACGCCGAAGATGCCGCCGTCGGCGTAGCTGGAGGCGAAGGTGAAGACCGAATAGGCGAGGCCACGGCGCTCCCTGATCTCCTGGAAGAGCCGCGACGACATGCCGCCGCCGAGCAGCGTCGACATCACCTGCAGCGCGTAGAAATCGTCGTCGTCGTAGGCGAGGCCGTCGAAGCCCACGATCAGGTGCGCCTGCTCCAGATCGCGCGCGATCCGGCAATCGCCGCCGCCATAGACCGCAGCCGCAGGCGCCGGCACCGGGCCTTCCGGAAGCGCGGTGAAAGCTTCCTCCGCCGCCGCGACGAGAGCGTCGTGATCGACCCGCCCCGAGCCGGCCAGCACCATGCGTTCAGCCCGGTAGTGCGCACCCATGTAGTCCGCCAGCGCATCGCGCGAATAGGAGCCCACCCGCTCGGGCGGGCCCAGGATCGTGCGGCCGATGGGCTGGTCCGGATAGGCGGTCTCCTGAAAGCGGTCGAACACGAGGTCGTCCGGCGTGTCGTTGACCTGCGCGATCTCCTGGATGACCACCGCGCGCTCGCGTTCCAGCTCTTCAGGGTCGAAGGTCGAGTGCTGGAGGATGTCGGCCAGCAGGTCGAGCGCGAGCGGCAAGTCCTCCTTCATCACCTTGGCATAGTAGGCAGTGGTCTCCCGCGAGGTGTAGGCGTTGAGATGGCCACCCACCGCCTCGATCTCCTCGGCGATGTCGCGGGCGCTGCGCCGCTCGGTGCCCTTGAAGGCCATGTGCTCCAGCAGGTGGGAGAGCCCGTTGGTCTCCTCGGTCTCGCAGCGCGCGCCGACATCGATCCAGAGGCCGATGGAGGCGGTCTCCACATGGTCCACACGATCGCTGACCACCCTGAGGCCGTTGGCGAGCGGCGTTACCTGCACGCTCACGCCACGCGCTCCCGCTGCGGCGCGTGGACACGGTCGCGGATGAAGCGCGTGAGCAGGGCCGCATCGACGGGCAATTCCGTCACCCGCTCGGGCTTCGCCGCGAGCGCGGCAAGCCTGGGCGGCAGCGCCGGGCGGACGCCGATGGCTCGCTCGATGGCGTCGGGGAACTTGGCGGCGTGTGCGGTCGCCAGGCTCACCATCGGCCCCACACCGGCACCGTGCAGCCGGGCGGCGTGAACGCCTGCTGCGCTGTGCGGGTCGATCATACGCCCGCAGACGCGCCACACGTCCGCAATGGTCGCGACGCAGGCATCGTCATCGGCCCGCGCGGCGGCGAATTCGGCCTTGGCCTGTGCGAGCCGGGCGCCGCGCAGGGTGAATTCGCCGTCGCGGGCGAGTGCGTCCATGAGGGCTTGCACCGCGTCGCCGTCGCGGCCCGAGAGGTCGGCCAGCAGCCGCTCGAAGTTGCTCGCGACCTGAATGTCCATGCTGGGGCTCAGCGTCTTGTGGACCTGTCCCTTGCAGTAGAGGCCTGTCTCGAAGAAGCGGGCGAGGATGTCGTTCCGGTTCGTCGCCACCACGAGGCGCTCGATGGGGACGCCCATCTGCCGCGCGGCGTAGCCCGCGTAGACGTTGCCGAAGTTGCCCGTGGGCACGGTGAACGAGACCGTACGGCCCGGCGCGCCGAGGGCGAGCGCCGCATAGACGTAGTAGGCGGTCTGCGCCGCGACCCGGGCCCAGTTGATGGAGTTGACCGCGGCGAGCCCAATCTCTTCCCGAAGTGCCAGGTCGGCGAAGAGCGCCTTCACCAGCGCCTGGCAGTCGTCGAAGGTGCCGGCGACGGCGACGTTGTGGATGTTGGGCTCGGCCGCCGTCGTCATCTGGCGGCGCTGCA